>CALBDV010000538.1 GCA_937927565.1 uncultured Holophagales bacterium | reverse complement strand
GCTCCGATAACCCTTCACGACGAAGGTGGCGGGCGCCTTCCCACCGTATAACAGGGTGAGATTTAGCCGCCTCACATACTTCTGGTCCTTGACGTTCGAGCAGATCTGCGCCCCGCCCGCGTTGAACGGCATGACGTCGCCGCAGGCGGCGATCGTCCCGGCCAGATGCAGCCCTTCGAAAACGGGAAGAGGAACTCGCCCCTGGGAGAGCTCACCGGTCGCCGGGACCGGGAAGCACCCGGCTCCGACCAGGTAGCTGCGCTCGAGCGTGTTCCTGACGGCGACCCCGTCCTCGACGCGGAGTTCCGCGATGGCTACACAGCCCGTCTCAGGCGAATCGCACGACCCTGCGCTCATCAAGCCGGCCTTTCCGGAAGCCAGGACATCGCCCTCCCCGGCGGGAAAGCCCTCGTGCCTGACACCGTCCTGGTCGTACCACGCGACCAGCGCCGCAAACCGAGGTTCGCTGGCGAGATTGAAGACCATGACGTGGCTCGCGAGGCGGAAAGACCAGCCCTCCCCGTCACCTCCAAACGGCGAGGCGGTGGGCCGGGTAATCCTGACCGTCGGAACGTAGACCGACCTTTCCGCGGCCGAGGCTGGGTACATGACGAGCGAGAGGACGCAGCAGAGCAGTACAAAGCGGATCCTACTCACGGGCGTTCACCACGAAGAGGGCGAAGTCCTGACGGAGCGTAGAGCCCGTCGGTTCGATTCCGTCGCCCCGGATCATGCCGACGGAGACCTTCACCGTCAGCGCAGAGATGTTGTTCTGGGAGATCTGCGCGGGACTGATGTCGACCCGCTCCACATTGTTCTTCGAGTCGGGGGTCCACGACGACGGACGATTGAGTGAGTAGCCCTGCCGGGACGTCTCGCACGGATCGTAATAGTACTTGTTCCCGATGAAGAAGGATGGTGGTGTCGTGCCGTTTCCAACGACCTCGAGATTCAGGTCGTTGACGAGGTTCTCAAGCGTCGCGACCTTCGTGTCCCCCGCACGGTCCGTCCAGACGAGCGCGATCGACACCGTCTTCGTGGGATCGACGACGGTCAGCTGCTTCGTCCAAGGCGTCAACGTACTGGGCGTGAGCAGGGAGTCGTCCGGGATCTCCGGGTCAAACTGGTCCTTGTAGTAGTAGGTGCTCGCGGCCCTGAAGAGCCGGTCGAGCGCCGCTCCGCCCCACCCCTGGTACTTGTCCGGGGCCGGCTTCACGTCGCTCGAGGCGCAGTTCGTGCTGCTGCGGAGGTTCGTAGCCGAAGCGATAAGGGCGGCCTTTACGAGGGCTGGTGAGGGCTTCTTCGACCCCTGGACTGTCAACCATTCATCGACGAGCGCCGCAGCTCCGGTGACGACGGGCGCCGAGAAGCTCGTTCCGTAGTCCCAGGCGAACTCGGAGCTCCCTGTGAGATCGAAGGTGCACTGCGAGTTGAAGTTGCACGCGTCGTTCCGCAAGGCGCTTCGTCTGCCGTAGACCCGAGTTCCCGGTGCAACAAGATCCGGCTTGAGGCGGAGGTTCGGATAGCCGATTCTGCTGAAGTCCTCGATCCTCCGCGCGTCCACCGCATGATCGCACTGGTTGTAGGTGCACGAGGGGCAGTAAAGACAGCTCGTGCAGCCCTCGCCCACAACGAACGATTCCTGGTTCAGACCGCTGGTCGCCCCTACCGTGATGACGTTCTTGGCATTACCGGGCGCCGTGACGACCCGTTGCGTTGTGTCGGGGCTCCCATTCGGCGTTCGCTGAGGGTAGTTGCCCGCCGAGACGACATGAAGCGAAGGCTCCGAGTCTCCGTACCGCAAGCCGGCAGCGCCGAAGGAGAAGTCAACCGAACTGAGCGTGCGGGTGGCGTTGTCGAGGAGTATCGCCTTCTCGTTGTAGAGCGTCGCATCCGCCCCACCCGGGTTATCGGGTCTGTCGTTCCAGCTGTGATTGAAGAGCCGGACGCCTGGGCTGACCACCTCCTGGTCGGGGAGCGGGAGCTCGCCGCTACTGCCCAGTTCGACGAGAGAGTAGGGCAGGCCGATGGCGGGGTTCCCAAGCCACTGGTAGTCGATGTATCGAGCCGTGCCCGTGCCGCAACCCTTCTGCGCATCCGCCATGTACCGGCTCATCGCGACCTTGGCGCCGGAGGCGACGCCCTGCGTAAGTGCCCAGCCGGCGGAGTCGCGTCCTGGATCTCCGGTCGTGAGCCCGGCCGCTATGGAAGTGACGAGTGTCCCGTGGCCGTGTAGATCGTCACCTCGACGATTCAGGTTGCTGTGGTCGTCGCTGGTATCGACGGAGAAGACCAGTCTGCATCCGGATGCCGACGTCAGGTGGGGAGGGCAGGACTCCGTTCCATCGGTTCGAGCGAACAGTCCGTCGTCCACTCCGGTATCGAGGAAGCCGATCGTCTGATTCTGAGGAAAGACGCCGATGCCCCCGAGCGAAGCGAGGAAGCCATCCCAATGATAGGTCCCTTGGATGGGGTTGCTGCCGAGAGAGCTCGCCGTGGGCCATGCTGTTCCTGGTGTCCGCCAGGTCCCGGAGACGATCTTGGTGGCGCGCTCGTCGGATGGGCCGACCATCGTCGTACGGTAGGCGGCCGTCACTTCCGGAAGACGGCTGAGTGCTCGGATCTGCGACAACGTCAGCTCGGCCGTGAACGCGGTCTGGGAGCCGGTGGTGTAGACCCTAGTTGGCTCTGCTCCAGTGAGTTCCCGGAGCCTCTCGGCGATGAAGGGCGCCATGACCTCGACGGCCACGATGACAGCCGACGTAGGATGATCAGGCCCTTCCGATGGCTCGGCTTGGAGCCCGAAGCGTCGAGCTCCGGGTGGGATGTCCGCGACGCGGTAGATGTATGCCTTCGACTTCGCGAGGTTGTCGACGGCGGACCGGAGCCCGTACACGCCGTAGCCCATCGGCGGAAGGGGTTCCAGGACCGAGAGGCCCGCGTTCCGGATTTCCTCGAGCCACCGGGGTTCCGGGTAGCCCTTGAAGACGACGACGAACTGGCCGATCGCGCCCGAGTCGGCGGTCTCGCGCGCTCCCTCGAAGTCCGTCTCGAATCGGCCGAGTTCGGCGTCGTAGGTGCCCTTCTGGAAATAGACCTTGCGAGCATCCGGGAGTGGCGTCAGGACGGCGAGTGGGTTCGAGCGGATCGGGCCGAGGCTGGCGAAATCCACGTCGGAGGTCGTAGAGAGCACGCAGGCTCCCGCCATGCAGAACGCTTCGCCCCTGAAGTCCTTTCCGAGGAGTCCCTTCGGCGTCGTCCCCTTGGCGGCAGTCGGCGAGATCCGGAGCTCCCATACCTCAGCCTGCGCTTGGCTCGCGGCAGCGAGCATGAGAGCGAGAACCAGCGGCAGATGTTTCGGGCTTCGTTTCAAGTGCGAGTCCTTTCTGAGAACGGATTGCGGCCCTAGTCTTCGAAGCCGAACCGACTCTATCCATGGCCCCGCGAGCCCTGCCGAATTGATACAGCTCCGGCGAGATCCGCTCGAATTGATGTGGATACATCAGTCGCCCCGCGCAATGACAACGGCCTCTCGCAACGGGCACGAGGATGAGAACGCTCGAGGAGCGCACCGTCGAACCATGACCGTCGACGTCGCCGTGAGCAACGCCTACTCCAAGGGGGGCATCCCGCTCACGATCGCCGGCGTCGCGAACCTCAAGGTGGCCGGCCACCGGCCCCTCCTCGCCAACGCCCTCG
>CALBDV010000537.1 GCA_937927565.1 uncultured Holophagales bacterium | reverse complement strand
CGGCGCCCGCACCTCCGAGGACCGGAATCACCGCCTCTGCCAGCGCGACGGCCGGGAGGATCGTGCCGACCGCCTGGGCCGTGGCGATCGTGCCGTTCACCGGCGCGGAGAGGTTCACGAAGAACGTCTTCGGCGGCCCGCTCGTCGCGTTGGTCGTGATCGTGATCGAGAAGGTCATCGTCGTCGTCCCGGGCGGGAATGTGACCATCCCGCTCGCCGCGACGTAGTCGCCCGCCGCCGCCGAGGCCGTGCCGTCAGCCGTCGCCCAGCTGACCGTGACCGGCTGCGAGCTCGGGTTCGAGAGCGTGAGAGTGAAGGCAAAGGTCGTGCTCCCGACCAATGCTGCCGGGGCCGAGACGTCCGCCAGGGAGACGGCCGGCTGCGGGTCGTCGCCCGTGATCGTCCCGGTCGCCGTCCCACCGGCGCCGATCGCCGTGCCGGCGCTGTTCGCCGAGAGGACCACGGAGAAGGCCTCGTCCGCCTCGAACGTCCCGTCGCCGTTCACAGTGACCGAGAACGGCTGCGACGCGACGCCCGCGGCGAAGGACAGGGTCTGGGTGTTGGGCACGTAGTCGCCGTCGGCCGCCGTCGCCGTCCCGTCTGCGGTCGCCGCCTGAACGGAGACCGGCGAGGCCGCGGTCGGCGCCAGGTTCACGGTGAAGGTGAAGACCGTCGTCCCGGCGCTCCCCTCGGCCTGCGAGAGGTTCCCGATCGTGAACGTCGGGATGGGCGAGTCGTCGTTCTGGATCGTTCCCTGCCCCTGGACGTCCCCGGGCGTGGCATTCCCCGGGTTCGAGAGATTCACGAAGAAGGTCTCGTCCGGCTCGTCGGTCAAGTCGCCGTTGACGTTCACCGTCACCGGCTGGGTCGTCACGCCGGGCGGGAAGGTCAGCGTCCCGCCGGCGGCGGCGTAGTCGGAGCCCGCCGTCGTCGCCGTCCCGTTCGCCGTGACCCAGTCGACGGTGACGGTCTGGTAGCTCGCGTTGGACAGAGAGACCGTGAAGGCGAAGGAGGTCGTCCCCGCGTTCGTCTCGAGCGCCGCGACGTCGTCGATGGAGATCGACGGCGTGACGTCGTCGTTCGTGATCGTCCCCGAGGCCGTTCCTCCTGCGCCGATGGCCGCTCCGCCGGTGGGTCCGCTCAAGGCCACCGCGAAGGCCTCGGTCGGCTCGTACTTCGTGTCCCCGTTGACCGTCACCTGGAAGGTCTGCGAGGTCGAGCCGATCGGGAAGGCGAGCGCCTGCGTGCTCGCCACGTAGTCGCCGTCGGCCGTCGTCGCCGACCCGTCCGACGTCGTCGCGGAGACGCCCGTCGCGGAGGCCGATGCCGGCGAGAGGCTCACCGTGAACGCGAAGACCGTCGTCCCGGCGTTCCCCTCCACCTGGGAGACGTTCGCGATCGAGAACGTCGGAGTCGTCGAGTCGTCGTTCTGGATCGTCCCCTGGGCCTGGGGGTCACCGACCGTGGCGTTCGAGGGGGAGCTGAGGTTCACGAAGAAGGTCTCGTCCGGCTCGTCCGTCCCGTCGCCGTTGACGTTCACCGGCAGCGGCTGCGTCGTGACCCCCGGGCTGAACGTGAGAGTGCCGGCCGCGGAGGCGTAGTCGGCGCCTGCCGTCGTGGCGGTCCCGTCGGCCGTCGCGAAGTTCACCGTGACGGTCTGGGAGCTCGGGTTCGAGAGCGTCGCCGTGAAGCCGAACGGCGTCGTCCCCGAGCTCCCCTCGAGCGCGGCCACGTCGCCGATCGAGATCGACGGGATCGGGTCGTCATTCGTGATCGTGCCGGTCGCGGCCGGGCTGCCGATCGTCGTGCCCGCGCTCGCGCCGCTGAGCGTCACCGAGAAGACCTCGGTCGGCTCGTTCTTCGTGTCGCCGTTCACCGTGACCTGGAAGGACTGCGAGGTCGAGCCCGTCGGGAAGCTGACGAGCTGCGCGTTCGCCACGTAGTCGTTGTCGGCCGTCGTGGCCGACCCGTCCGACGTCGTCGCCGTCACGCTCGTCGGCGCCGCGGCCGCCGGCGAGAGGCTCACCGTAAAGGTGAACGTCGTCGCGCCGGCGTTCCCCTCGGCCTGCGAGACGCTCGCGATCGAGAACGAGGGCGTGGCCGAGTCGTCGTTCTGGATGCTGCCCTGGCCCTGGGTGTCGCTGATTCCCGCGTTCACCCCGTTCGTCAGGTTCACCGCGAAGAACTCGAGGCTCTCGTCGGCCGTGTCTCCGTTCACGTTCACCGTGAGGGGCGCGCTCGAGGTCCCGGCCGGGATCGTCAGGGTCCCGGACGCGGCGACGTAGTCCGAGTCCGCGACGGTGGCCGTCCCGTCGACCGTCGCGTAGTTGACGGTGACCGTCTGGGCGGTCGGGTTCGAGAGGGAGACCGTGAAGGTGAAGGGGGTCGGCCCGACATCCCCCTCGAGGGCAGAGACGTCGTCGATGGTGATGGAGGGGACCGGGTCGTCGTTCTGGATCGTCCCGGTTCCCGCGCCGGGCGCCAGGATGGTCGACCCGCTGTTGAGGCTCAGGGCGACCGCGAACGTCTCGTCCGGCTCCCTCTTCGTGTCGCCGTTCACCGTCACGGAGAAGGTCTGCGCCGTGGCCCCGGCAGGGAACGAGAGGACCTGCACCTTCGCGTCGTAGTCGCCGTCGGCCGTCGTCGCCGTCCCGTCGGCGGTGGTGGCCGTCACAGTCTCGGGCGTGGCCGAGGCGGGAATCAGGCTCACGGTGAACGCGTACGTCGTCGTTCCCGCGTTCCCTTCCGACTGCGTCACGTCACCCACGGAGAAGGTCGGACTCGGGGCGTCGTCGTTCTGGATCGTCCCCTCCCCGGCGCCGTCGAGGACTGTGGCGTTCGACGGGCCCGAGAGGTTCACGAAGAAGTTCTGGTCGGGCTCCTCCGTCGTGTCGCCGTTGACGAGGACGACGACCGGCTGGGAGGTGACCCCGGGGGTGAAGGTGACGACCCCGGCCGACGCCTGGAAGTCTTCGGGGGTCGTGGCCGAGCCGGCCGCCGCGGCGTAGTTGACGGTCACGGTCTGGGTGCTCGCGTTCGAGAGGGAGACCGTGAACGTGAAGGGGGTCGTCCCGACGTTCCCCTCCAGCCCGGAGGCGTCCCCGATCGAGATCACCGGCTGCAGGTCGTTGTCGCTGATCGTCAGGACGGCGGAGGCGACCGGGCCGAGCTCGGCGTAGCCGCCCGGGTTCGACAACGTCAGGTTCACGGTCTCGTTCCCCTCGAAGACCGTGTCGTTCTGGATCGTCACCGTGAACGTCTTGCTCACGGAGTCGCCGTCGGCCCAGTTGAGAGTCCCGGAGGCCGTGAGGTAGTCGAGAGGCTGGCCCGCCGTGCCGTCGCTCGTCGCGTAGTCGATCGAGACGGCGCCGTCCGAGCCGCCGGTCCGCGTCACGGTGATCGTCGCAGTGGGGCCCGCCTCGCCGACGCCGTAGACGGCGGAGCTGAGCTGGAGGACGCCCGGGTTCGGGACCTGCACCGCGTTCGAGAACTCCGAGGTGTTGTTCGCGGGTCCCGCCGCCGAGGGGCCGGGAAGGTCGGCGACCGGGTTCGTCGACGTCGCGGTCATCGTGAGGTACAGGCCCCGCGAGTCCAACGGGGACGGCGGTGTGACCGGAGCCACGCCCTCGGCGTGCCCCGCTCCGTCCGTCACGACCGCGATGAACCCGATGTACGTGCGCCCCTCGCCGTTGCCCGCGAAGCCGGCCGCGTCGCTGGTGAAGAACTGGATCGTGACGGGAATGCTCGGCGCGGTGTCGAGCGTCCAGTCGACGACGAGGTTTCCCGTGATGGGATCGTAGTGCGGGGCGTTCACACCCGAGCCGACGACGGGCGCGTTCTGGCCGTAGTTCGCGTAGGCGGTGTTCGGGTCCGGTCCGGGAGTCGAGTTGTCGGCCGGGTCGACGCCTTCCTGGTCGTAGTCGAGGTCGATCCCGAGGCCGTCCTCGAGCCTGTGGTTTCCGAAGATCGAGTTCCCCAGGACGAGGTTCGCCCAGCCGTTCCCGCCGGCCGTGATCTTCACTCCGTTCCGGCCGTTGCCGGCGATGATGTTCGCCGCGGCCGGCGAGACGCCGCCGATGGTGTTGTTGCCGCCTCCCGTGATCGTGATGCCGTCCCGGGAGTTTCCGTGGTCGGCGAGGTTCACCCCGTCTCGGCCGATGACGTTTCCCTGGATCGTGATGTTCGTCGCGCTCGAGGTCGCGAGGTGGATGCCGGATCCGCCGGGGATGGCCACCGTGCCGTTCGAAGAGATCACGTTCCGGTCCTGGGCCGTCGTCCCCCCGATGAGGTGGCCGCTCGTCGTCGGGTCGGCCGGGCTGACGCCCGACGTCCCGATGCGCACTCCGTCGCGCCCGTTCCCCATCTCGATGAAGACGCTCGCGTTGTTCGGGTCGGGTGCGAGGCCTATGAAATTGCCGAAGAGCTGGACCTTCTCGCACGCCCCCGTGATCGAGACGCCATCCTCGAGCGCGAACCCGAGCGTGTTCCCGGGCCCGATCGTCGCGACCTGCCCGGGGTAGACCGGGTCGTACCGCGTCGAGTCGACGACGATCGCGGTCCGCCAGTTGCCGAGGTTGGTGGAGAGGTCCTTCGCGGGTCCGATGATGTTTCCCTTCACGACGTTCGGCTCCCAGACCTTGCCACCGATGGAGACGCCGTCGGCGACCGGGCTGGCGTTCCCGCTGATGACGTTTCCGGGACCGATCGTGTTCGCGAACGCGTTGCCGACGATCTTGACGCCGCCGAGGCCGTTCGGGATCGCCGCGGTACCGGCGACGTCCGTACCGATCAGGTTGTTCGCGACGGTCACCTTGACGGTCCGCTCGCCGGAGATGTCGACGCCGAGACCCTGGTTTCCGGAGATGAGGTTACCCAGGGCGGCGTCGGAGGCGTGGCCGACGAGGGTCGGAAGGACGGCCGAGATGTCGGGAGGCTGGACGGGCGGAGGGACGGGCACGGGATAGGGGCCGAGCGCGGTCGTCGTGACGGTGATACCGGCCCCGCTGTTCGGGTGCGCGATCGTCCCGGTCGTGTCGGTGCCGATGCGGCAGTTCTGGACGGTCTTGCCGCCGTCGACGATCGAGATGCCTGCGCCGGACATGTAGCCGATGACGAGGTTCTTCACGGTACTCGTGCCGGACGTGCTCCCGAGGATGATGCTGCCGAAGGCGCCGGGACCGGGACCGGGGCCGCCGACGATCTCGGTTCGCGACCCGCCGCCGTCGATCGTCACCGGGACGAGGATCGTCGGGAGGTTCGCCGCGAGCGTCACCTTGGCGATCGAGAAGGCGATCGTATGGGGCCCGGGACCCTGGGCGTTCACGCTCTGGATCGCCGCGTGGAAGGAACAGCCGCCGTTCGTCGTCGCGCAGGCCCCCGTTCCGCCGGTGAGGTCGGTCGCCGAGCCGTTCTCGTTCACGGTGAACGTCGCGGCCAGGGCCTCGGACGCGGGCACGGTGAGGAAAGCCGCGACGAGGAGGGACCCTGCGGTGCGGGCGAGAACGCGACAGCTCGGGATGAACATTCGGACACTCCCTTTCCGCCGCTTCCGGGCGGAGCCACGAGTCGACCCGGGAGAGGCGGCGCGGGCGTCCGCGGCCGCGTTCCGGGCCCGATCCGGCCCTCCGGAACGGCTTTCGCCCCGGAGGCCGACGCACCGAAGATGACGACTGTTGTCTGAAACAAGAAAGCCTATCAAGTTCGCCCGCCGACCGCAATTCCCGCGAGCGGCCCGGGGTTCCCACCCCCTCGCCGCGCCCGCGGACGGACCGGCGGAACCCCGAACTGCGGCGTTCCGTACCAAGGGGAACGGGAGGCACGACATGAAGGGTCCGAAGGTTCGCGTCGAAGAGGTCGAGGTCACGGGGGAGAAGCTCCTCGCGACGGTCAAGGAGCTCATCCACCAGGGGAACGTGCGGCGCATCGTCATTCGAAACGCGAAGGGGGTGACGCTCCTGGAGATCCCGCTTCTCCTTGGCATAGCGGGGGCGGCCTTCGTCCCCGTCTGGGCGGCGATCGGAGCGCTGGCCGCGCTCGTCGCCAAGCTCACGCTCGTCGTCGAGCGGGTCCAGGACGCTCCCGCCGGTCCGGCGGACTCCGGAGAAGGCGCCGAACCGGAGGAGGAGACACCGGCGCCGAAACCCGTCCGCAAGGCCCCGGGCCGCAAGCACCCCCCGAAACGCTGAGCTCGGCGGAGAGTCCTCCGTTGCGCGGATCCGGCGCGCGCTAACGCGCGCGCGAACTCCGGGCCTGCCCTAGAATCGTGACCTCGGAACGGACGAAGGGCGGGGGCTCGGATGGCGTCGACAGGGTCGGACGATAGGATTCCGCGGTACATCGAGGCCACCGAGGCGCTCCGGGACGGACGTTTCGGCGTCCGCGTCCCCGAGGCCGGATCGGCCGACCAGGTCGCACGGCTCGGGACCGCCCTCAACGACCTCTCGTCGGCGCTCGAACGGCGGTGGCGTGAGGTCGCCGAGATCGACGCGATCGCGGCGCGGATCAACGCGGGGCTCCTCCTCGACGACGTCCTGGAGGACTTCTTTCGCGAAGCGCGGGATATCTTTCCCTACGACCGGATCGGCTTCTCCCTCCTCGAAAGCGGCGGCACGGTCGTCCGCGCGCGATGGGCCAGGAGCGACCTCGGCCCCCTCCGCCTCGGAAAAGGGTACGCCGCACGCCTCGAGGGGAGCAGTCTCCAGTCGATCCTCGAGACGGGCCGGCCTCGGATCATCAACGACCTCGTCGCCTACCTCCAATCGAACCCCTCCTCCGATTCGACGAGACTCGTGGTCGAGGAGGGGGTCCGCTCGTCCCTGACCTGCCCCCTCGTCGCCAACGGCGTGCCCGTCGGGTTCATGTTCTTCTCCTCGCGGCACCCGGACACGTACCGGGACGCACACGTCGACGCGTATCGGAAGATCGCGGGCCAGCTCTCGGTCATCGTCGAGAAGGGGCGCCTCATCTCCGAGCTGTCGGAGCAGAAGGCGGCCCTGGAGATCCGGAACCGCTTCATCACCCGGGTCTTCG
>CALBDV010000536.1 GCA_937927565.1 uncultured Holophagales bacterium | reverse complement strand
TGCTCGAGACGGGCCTCGTCGCCTCCACGGGCTGTGTGATCCACCTCCACGTCACAGCGGACCCGATCCTCGAGGACCTTCTCCGCACCTGGGAGTCGGCCGGACCGAAGGCCGAGGGGCCGCCGGCCCCGAGGGCTTCACCGGGGGGCCCGGCACCCTCCGCGCCCGCGCCGCTCCCTGCCCGGAATCGCAACGATCCCGCCGTAGAGCTCGATCCCTTCGCCCGCCTCGCGCGCGCCCTTCTCGTCGACGCGATCGACGAGGGGGCGCAGGCCGTCGAGATCGGCCCCGAGGGAAAAGGGGCGCTCCTGCGCACCTACTCCGGCGGTGTCGCGCAGACGTCCCGACCCCTTCCGCTCCCGGTCCTCGAACCTCTCTTCGCCTGGTTCCTCGCTCGGACACGCCCGTCCGGGCCCTTCGACCAGGGAGGGCTCGTCCTGGAGAGATCCGGCCGGCGGGTCCGGGTCGAGGCGACCGTCGACGCCACCGGGACCGCCTGGCTCGTCCTCGAGCCCGCCCCGCGGTCCCCGAAGGTGGAGCACGAGATCTGCCTTCACGACGACGCGGTGAAGGACGACGTCTTCTGCCCCTCCTGCGGCGCCCTTCTCTGAACCCGCGCCCCGTTCAGAAGCGGTAGAAGAGCGAAGCCGAGAGCACCCGCGAGAAGCGTCCGACGTCGAAGGCGAGGTCGAAGGAGAGCCGCCGCGAGACCGTCGCACCGAGGCCGCCCGAGAAGCGGTCGTCGGGCCTCCCGCCGTCATAGACGGTCCTCACGCTCTCGGAGTACGGCGGGTCGGTGATGTCGTAGGCCCCCGACGGGTCGTACGCGGAGAGGTTCGCCGTAACGCCTCTCGCGGGTTCGCGGTGATAGCCGAGCCGGAAGGCGAGCAGGAGGTCTGGGGTGCTCGCGACATATTCGATTCCGATCCGCGGCAGGATGACGTCGTCGGGCGGGGAGAACTCCGCCAGTATCGGGTTCACCAGGGGAATGCCGGGAAACGGTCCCACGCGCCCCTTGTAGGAGACCGTGGGAAGGGACCGGTCGATGAAGTCTCCGTAGGCGATCCACTGCGCTTCGGCGGCGACGGTGAGGCCGGGGAACGGACGCGCCGCCAGTCCCACCGCCGCGTCCCGCGGCACGCGGGCCGAGAACGACCGCGTCTCCTGTCCGACGAGAGGCTCCGGGACGTCCCCCCCGATTTCGAGCGTTCCCGTCGCCTTACCCGTCTGCCGGTAGACCGCGCCCGCGGTCAGCTTGCCGCCCGGCAAGAGATCGGCGTGAACACCCACGACGAAGCCGAGCGTGTTCTGGTCGAGGCCCCGGATCGCCACGGTCGTCGTGGACGTCTCGATCGTCGTCGGCGTGTAGTTCCGGTGGACGATCCTGTGCACGCCCCCGGCGTCTCCCAGGAGGTCGAGCTCCATCCGGTTCAGCGTCACCCCCGCACCGATCCGGAGGCGATCCGTGGCACGGTAGGCGGCGGAAAGGCCGAGGAGCCGGTTGCGGAGCGAGACCGCCCCGTGCTCGCGGAACTCGTAGAGATAGTCCCGCCGTGTCGAGCCACCCGACCTGTTGTCGCGCAGCTCGATATACGTGTATCCGTCCTCTCCCGGATCGCCTTCGAAGCGCAGGTTCTCGGCGAAGCTCACGGCGGCGACGAACCGCCGGGACACGGGAAGGACGGCCCCGGCGAACTCCACGCCCGAGGCCCGAGCAGAGATATCGGAGTTCACGCCGTAAACCGGCGGGTACGGCGTCCCGTAGCTGCCCGACGCCGTCGAGCGCGCGGTGACGAGGCCGATGACGTCGTCCGACCTCTTCCCCGAGATCCCCACCTCGACAGACGAGAGGAGGCCGAGACCGGCGGGGTTGGCGATGGCCGCGGTGGCATCGTCGGCGATCGCTGTGAAGGCGCCCCCCATGGCGAGCGATTTCCCGCCCGGGTTCGTCAGGTTGAACGTGATCTTGGACAGAAGCGCCGACTCGACCTGGGCGGACGCGGGAGCCGCCGAGACGAGGAGGAAGGCGAGGACGGACCTTTTCATCGGAGGGTCTCCAGGAGCTCTTCGATCGGTCGGAGGTTGAGGGCGACGAGTGCAGGCTCCCCGGTGGCGGCATCCACCTCGCGCTCGGCGCGCGCGGAGCCGGGCGGCGGCTCGGCCAAGGTGACGCGGTAGCGACCGGGCGGAACCGGCAGGACGATCGGCGTCTCGGACGGGGACGGCAGGGGAATGGCAATCCCGCTCTTCACGTCGACGACCGACACGACCGCAGCCCACGGGACCGAGGTGATCCGCAGCTCCGCCGTTGCGGGCACGCGACGCGCCGGGGCCGACACGGCTCTCGGTGGGGCCAGGACAGTCGGCGGTTTGCGCGTGAGCGCCCCCCAGAGCAGGAGCCCGAGGAGGGACGCTGCGGCGAGGACGATTCCGGCGGTCCGCCGCGCAGGCGCAGAGATCGAACGGGTCCGGCCCGCGACGAGCTGCGTCGGCGCGGTCGGTCCGCGGGGAATCGCGCCCGGCTCTCCCGATGCGCTCCCCGTGTCCGCCGGCTCCGGCTCCCGAGGATGAAGGCCACCCGGTGCGGTCGCGGAGCGGAGGACGGAGACGAGTCGTTCGGTGATGTCGCGGTAGCTTTGCGGGCGGTCCTCGCGCCTCTTCTCGAGCATCTGCCCGATGAGCCGGACGAGCTCCATTGGAAGGGCGGGAGAGCCGGGCGGCGCGGCGACGGGCGGAGGCAGGTGGTTCAGGTGCGCGGCGATGTACTCCACCGGAGCGCGTCCCTCGAATGGCCGGCGCCCAGCGAGGACCTGATAGAAGATGACCCCGAGGCTGTAGACGTCGCTCCGCCAGTCGAGCGCCGCTCCCTGTCCCAGGGACCCGAGCTGCTCCGGCGACCCGTACGCGACCTTCCCGAGGAAGAAGCCCGTTGCGGTCAGGGACTCCGACGCGGCCGACTCGAAGAGCTTGGCGATGCCGAAATCGAGGAGCTTGACGGTCTTCTCTCCGCCGCTTTCGACGACGAAGACGTTGTCGGGGGAGAGGTCGCGGTGGACGATCCCCCGGGAAGCGAGGTACTCCATTCCGTTCGCGGCCTGGATCAGGAGCGGAAGCGTCTCGGGGAACGGATGACCGGCGTAGCTGCCGATCGGCTTGCCCTCGAGGTACTCCATCGCGAGGTAGGGCGTCCCGTCTTCCTCGCCGATCTCGTAGAACGTGACGACGTTCGCGTGGAGGAGCGCCTGGAGGATCTCGGCCTCCCGCGTGAAGCGGACCCGTGCCTCGGCCACGTGCGGCGCCGATTCGTCCCCCCCGACCTCGGTCTCGCGGATCACCTTCAGCGCGACCGTCTTGCCGTCGCGCTCGTCGACGGCGCGATAGACGATCCCCATCCCGCCGCGGCCGACGCGGCGGACGATCCGGTAATGAGCGATCCGTTCGACGGCGGGCGGGCTCAGGCTTCCTCCAGAGGGCTTTCGCCTCTGCCGAGGTTAACCCGTGCCCGCCGGCCCCGCGTCAGCGGCCCGCCCTCGCCACGTCAACGGCCCGCATCGACAGATTCAGCGGCCCGTTCCGGCTGCGGCCGGGCGAAGGAAGACGTTCGCCGGATCGCCCGTCACGAGGTTGATCTTCGATACGAACGCCATGAAGACGCCGTCGCCGTCCTGCTGTACGACGACGACTCGGGCGTCGACGATCTCCTCGAGGTCCAGGTTCATCAGGTCCCGAAAAAGCTCGCGGGAGATGTAGTCATTCGCCTCGAGAGACACGAGCTTGACGGCGATCGGGACGATCGTCCCCGGCTGGTAGACCCCGATGGCCACGGTGCACGGGGCGCCCGCCACCTCCTGGAGTATCAGGTTCGTCCGGTAGCGCGGTGAGGTCTCGGCCCCCTCGATGAGCGCCGTCCCGATATTCGACTGGATCGAGGAATAGCCGTGCTTGTACGAATAGCCCTCCATTCCGGTCCGGAACTCGCCGTTCAACGGGTCGACCGTGTCCTTCGTGTAGGTCTCGGTCTGGACGTCGACGTCGGTCCAGGTGTAGAGCCACGTCCCGTCCGTCCGCTTCACGTTGTCGATTTCGATGGTCCCCCAGACACCGGCGTCAGAAGAAATCCCGAACGCTTCCTCGAGGACGTCGTCGAAGGTGATTCCCCACCCCGGCGGCACGATGTAGGTTGGCCGGTCCGTACCTCCGGGGAAGTTCCCGCTCTTGTCCGTGAACCTCAGGCGGACGTTTCTCTGCTCCGTCTGACCGACGTTCGAGAGCGTGACCCGCGTGCGCCACTTCGGTAGCTGCCCCGAGGCCAGCGCCGCACCCGTCACCCGGGCCGCAGGGAAGAAGAGCGGCTGCGCCTCGTCCCGGGCCGCGAGGGTACCTCCCAGCGCCTTGACCGAAGCCGCGGTCTCCGGCGGCGTCGGGGCGAGCGCCGACCTCGACACGCCCACCCGCAGCGAGGCGTCCTGAGTGCCCGCGTCGATCACCGTCGCGAAGGGAACGACCGCGCCCCGTTCCCTGCCGAACGGATCGACCACTCCGTCCTTGAACTCCAGCTGGGCCCAGATGCTCCCAGTCGTGATCGGGTCTGCCTCGAAGATCTCGTCGTCGTTGATCTGCAGCGATCCGAGCGCGGGGACCTTCAGATCGAGGATCACCGGCTGCCCGTTCTTCCGGATCGGGCTCCCGACGTTGTCGAAGAGCCGGATCACGACCTGCGTCTCGTTCCCGGTCGTCTCCCTGAGGATCAGGTTCGTCCGCCGCGTGGCGTCGTGAAAGAGGCCGGAGACGATGTACACGGGATCGTAGGCGTTCACCCCCTCTCCCCTCGACACGGGCCGCATCTCGAACCCGAACTCGCCCGTGGAAAGGATGGTCCCCTCGACGGCCGTCCCGAGAGCGGCCGTCTTCCCCGCCACGGGCGGAACGAGCCGCTTGTTGTTCACCATCGCCGTCGCCGAGAGCGTCGCGGCCGGCGAGCTGATGTCGAGGGAGCACGCGCCCTCGTAGCCGAAGACCGTCCCCACGATGTTCCGGAATCGGCGGGTCTCCCCCGCTCCGAGAGGAAAGACGTACTGCCGGACCCCGGCGGAGGTGTTCCCCTGCCCGGAGGGGGTGAGCGTCAGGACGACCTTGATCGGGGAAACGGCATCGACGTTCGAAAGCCAGACGTCGGAGGTGTAACGCCCGATTCCGAGAGCATCGACGGCGTTCGGCAGCGACGGGAAGAGGAGCCGGCTCTTCATGAGGTAGAGAGGCGGCAGGTCGGGGTCGTTGCCCGAAGGAAAGGGACCTCCACCAGCGGCCAGCAGAGGCCCGTCGTCCACCACGCTCAGGCTCTTCGGGCTGCCGGTGTGGCCCGCCGTCACGACGGTCACCGTCGCGACCTCGGTCCCGATCACGGCCCGCCGCAAGCTCCGGTCGACGGCGAGCCTCACGGGGCGCACCTCGCCCGGCGCCAACGGCCGGTCCCAGGTCTTCCCGTCGACTCCGCTCACCGTGAGCCACGCCGCTGAGATCGAGGTCACGATCGACGCCGGAAGGGTCCCCGGATTCACGAGGGTTCGCTGCAGGGTGCTCCCTGCGCTGTCGACGTCCGCCCCTTCGTCATCCCATCCGACCGGGACTTCGGCCGCCGCGCCGGAGGCGGCAGCGTCGATGGGGACACGCAGGACGACGTCCCTGGCGGTGAACGTCAGCTCCGTGTGAAACGGCTCCGAAGGATCGACCACCCTGGCGACGGTCACGTTCACGGAAGCGGAGTCACCCGACCCGATCCGGAAAGCGTTCGGGTTCGCGACGAGCGCCCCACCCGGGCTCGATACCGTGACGTCGAGCGTCTCGCTGCCGGCGTTCCGGACCACCAGCCTCGTGGACGCCACGGAGTTCGGCGAGCCCGACACGAGGAGGGGCTTCGGGGCCAGAACGAGCACGAGAGCGGAGGTCTTCGAGGTGCCGACGACCACCCGGGCGGGTCTCGACCACTCGCTCGCCTCGCCGCAGGTGTTTTCGGTCCGGAGCTGGTAGAGGTACTCCCCTGGTCCGTCCGCGAATGCGGCCGTTCCGGCGTCGATGAGCGTCTCTTTGACTTCTCCGTAGGCCGTCGTTCGCCTGAGGCGGAATTGGAGGCTCCTTTCGCCTCCTCCCGGTCCCGCTTCTCCGGCGGTCAGCGTGTTCCAGGAGAGGACGTAGGTGGTGAACGCCGGAGGCGCCGCCGGGCTGACGACAGGAGGCTCGACATTGTAGGGCGGGGTGCACGGGTCGAGGGTGCCCGCCGAAAGGAGCTGCGACTCGACGCGGAGGGCGGGTCTTTCCGGCGAGAGGTCCTCGGCCGCCGCGGCCGGAGCGCCGGAGGAGGCGAGAAACACCCCGACCGCCGCGAGGGCGGCCCTGAGCGAAGCGAGGTTTCGCGGCATCGTCGTCATCCCCTTTGCACGCCACACCGCTAAACTCGGCGTGTCGTGCCTCCATGAAGTGTCGGTTGGCCCGCCCCACCTCACGCAACCGGTTCGTCCGGGGCGCCCTGACGGCCGCCACGAACGCGGTCGTCCTGCTAGCAACGCTCGTGCCACGGGCAGGCCTCTCGGCACCGCAGGCCGGTATTCTACCCCCCGACTACGCCGTCCGCCCGTACGTCGAGGCGAGGGATCTCATCGCGAAGGGACGCTACGGGGAGGCGATTCCGAAGCTCGAGAAGGCGCTGGAAACGGGCCACGAGACGCCCCGGGAGAGCTTCGGGACGAGTCGCCACGCCGTCGATTTCTACGATCCCCACTTCTGGCTGGGCGTGGCGCTCATGGAGACGGGCAATGAGGCACGGGCCCTGTCGCACCTTCGCGCTTCGGCCGCCGGCGGCAGCTTTCCGAACCGAAGGGAGACCGAGGACCGGACCCAACGCATCGCCGAGCTGGAGCGCCGCGAGGCAGTCCGCCGGGAGCCTCGCCCCGCCGAGTCGACGCCGGTACCAGGCCCCTCGCCCACGCCTCCTCCTCCCCTCCCGACATCCGGGCCTGCCCTGCCAGTGCCGACTCCCGCCGCAACCCCTCCCACGGGACCGACACCAGTGCCGATCCCGGGCGCTCCGGGGCCGACGCTCGTCCCTTCGCCGCCCCCGGTGCGCCTCGCCGGGGCCCTCGTCGCCCTTGCCGCCGGCAGATTCGACGAGTCCGCGGCCCTCGTACGGGCGGAGAGGCAACGAAGCCCTGGCGCTCGCGAGCTCGACCTCGTCGAGGCATCGGCCCTGGGCAACCGCTACGTCCTCGAAGGACGCCGCGACGAGGCCCTGCTCGCGGCCGCCCGCGCGTCCCTCGCCTCTTTCCGGCAGAAGGGGGGGGCGGCACGCGCGGAAGCCGCCCTCATCTCGCCCTCCCTTCGCGCTCTCCTCGAACCTAGGTGATCCCGGCCTAGGATGCCCGGACGACCCTCGTCCCGGCCACGAGATCGTGCAGGGCGCGGCGGTCCTTCCGAAAGAGGACGAGGAGGAAGCCCAGGCCGAGGAGCGAACCGGAGAGGTTGTAGGCGAGGAACCGGACGAACGCCTTCTGCAGCCCGATGCCGGGCGTCGGTTCGGACGAACCGGCCGGCACGACGGAGAGGCGCAGCAGCGCCTTTCCGGGGGTTCGTCCCGTCCGGGCCCAACCCCCGACGACGTACCAGAGGTTGGCGCCCAGGATCATCAGGCCACACCCCCCCAGGATGCCGAGGAAAGCCCAGTCGCGCAGCAGGTCCGCCGACTGGAACGCCTCCCGGAAGAGAAGGACCAGAAAAACGGGGGACAGGAGCAGGAGATTCAGCGCCAGGAGAATGATCGAGTCGACGAGGGTCGCCAGGACGCGCGGAAAGAACCCCGCGGCGTCGAGCCCTGGAGCTTCCCGCGACACCGGCGGGCCCGGCTTGCGCACCCGGATCGCCGGTGCGGGTCGTCCCCCTGAGGGGGGCGCTCCGCTGTTCCGGATGGGGAACTGCGAGAGCGTGGCGTCGGGCGGGCGACGGACCGGAACGGCCGGAGCCAGATTCTCCGCGGGCGCCGGCACGGGCGGTACGTCCTCCAGCAGAGGGAGATCGAGCGGCGGTCTCTCGGTGACGCCGGAGCTGTGGACTGCCGCCAGCGCGACGGATGCGACGACTGCGGGAGACGAACCCCCGCGGGCCGCTTCGTCGACGCCCCGGAAGAGGCCATCCGCGGAGATCTCGAGGGGCGAGCCCCCACCGGGCTCGGGGTCAGCAGGAACGGAGGAGGCGCCGCCCCCCCGGCCGGACGAATCCGGCAGCCCCTCGGACGCCAACGGGGAGAGGAGCGCCGTCTTCTCGACCGGGCCGCTCGGTTCGAGGAGCCGGTACTCGAGGACGGCCGCTCCCACCTGGAGGCGGTCGCCACTCCTCAGGATCGTCTCGTTCGTGATCCGCCGCCCCGCGACGAACGTCCCGTTGGACGAGTTCAGGTCCTTGAGGACGGCGGTCCCGCTGGCGAACGTGAGGAGCGCGTGACTTCTCGAGACGGACTCGTGGTCGACGCGGACCGTCGCCGACCGGCTTCGCCCGAGCGTGACTTCCCCTTCCGAGAGCTCGATCTCCCGGCCGTCGACGACGAGGATGTAGCGGTGCGCTCCTCCGGACACGTTGGCACGGATTGTAGGCGAGCCGGCGCCGCCGATGCGTTCCGGAGGGCCTCGGCCGTCGGCGTCGCCCCGTCGGTGAGGAATCTGGCGACGCTCCCGGCGAAGACGACCCGCCCCCCGTTCGCCCCGCCGCCGGGCCCCAGCTCGAGGAGCCAGTCGGTCGCGAGGAGAAAGGCGGGGTTGTGCTCGACGGCGAGGACGGAGTGGCCGGCCGCGAGGAGCCGGCGGAAGACGGCGAGGAGGACGTCGACGTCACGCGGGTGGAGGCCGGTCGTCGGTTCGTCGAAGATGAAGAGCGTCGGAGAGGCGCCGGTGCCCGGCTTCAGGAACGAGGCGACCTTCAGGCGCTGGGCCTCGCCCCCCGACAGAGTTGCGGTCGGCTGCCCGAGGCGAAGGTAGCCGAGCCCTGCCTCGGCGAGCGGCGCCAGGCGCGAGGCGATCGCGGGAAGGTCGGCAAAGAGCTCGAGCGCCTCGTCGATCGTCGTCCCGAGGAGCTCGTGGACGTTCCGTCCCCGGACCCTCACGTTCAGGACCTCGGGCGAGAAGCGGCGGCCGTCGCACGCGTCGCAGACGACGGAGACGTCGGCGAGGAACTGCATGTCGATCGTCACGACTCCCGAGCCCTCGCACGTCTCGCACCGCCCGCCGGCGGCGTTGAAGCTGAAGCTCCCTTTCGTCAGGCCCGCCTCGCGCGCGGCCGGGCTGCGGGCCCAGAGCGCGCGCACCTCGTCCCACGCCTTCGTGTAGGTTGCCGGGTTCGAGCGGGCCGAACGGCCGAGGGGGGACTGGTCGACGAGAACGACGTCGTGGAACGCCGAGAGCCCCTCGATCCGATGGTGATCCCCCCGCTCGAGAACGTCGCCTTCCTTCCGTCCGAGGGCCCGGAGCGCTCCCGAGGCGAGGACGTCGACGACGAGGGACGATTTCCCCGACCCCGACGGACCGCATACGGCGGCCAGGACGCCGGTCGGGATCTCGACCGTCAGGTCCGCCAGGTTGTTCGCTCGTGCGCCGACGATGCGCAGGAGGCCTCTCGGATATGGCCCGGGCCGCTCGGCCACGAGCTCCGTTCTCGCCCTCAGCGCCTCGCCCGTCGCCGTCGCGGCCCGCGACAGGGCCCCGGGTGCCCCTTCGAAAACGAGCCGGCCGCCGTGGGCTCCGGCGTCCGGGCCGAGGTCGATGACGTGATCCGCCGCGCGGACGACGTCGAGATCGTGCTCGACGACGCAGACGGCGTTCCCCGCGCCGGCGAGGCGCCGGAGCACCGCGAGAAGGCGCGCCGTGTCGGACGGGTGGAGCCCGACGGTCGGCTCGTCCAGGACGTAGAGCGTCCCGGTGAGGGCGTTGCCGAGCGCCGCTCCGAGCTGGACCCTCTGCGCCTCGCCCCCGGAGAGGGTCCGCATCGTCCGCGACAGCGACAGGTAGGAGAGCCCGACGTCCACGAGCGTCCCGACGCGCTTCACGAGATCCGCCACGAGCGAGCCGCCCCGTGCCCACTCCGTCGCCCCGAGAGGGAGCCCGCGGAGCTTCTCGCCGAGCACGTCGAGAGGCAGGGCGCAGAGCTCCGGCAGCGTCGCGCCTCCGACCCGCACCGAGCGCGCCTCCGGGGTCAGCCGTTCCCCGAGGCACTCCGGGCAGCGCTCGTATCCGCGGTACCTCGCGATCATCACGCGGACGTGCACCTTGTAGCGCTTCGTCTCGAGGTACGTGAAGAGCCCCTTGACGCCGTACCAGTCGCCGTCGCCGTCCCACACGAGCTCCCTCTCGCGCGCCGTCAGCTCGTTCCACGGCACGTCGCGGCGAATCCCGAGCCGCCGGCAGGCGCGGGCGAGGTCGGGGTAGGCGCTGGCGTAGGCCGGCGTGTTGAAGGGCGCGAAGGGGCGCTCGCGAAGGGTGAGACCGGGATCGGGCAGGATCTTCGCCAGGTCGAGGCCCGCCACCCGACCGAAGCCCTGGCAGGTCGGGCAGGCACCGCGCGGCGAGTTGAAGGAGAAGTGGGCCGGGGTCGGCTCCTCGAAACGGCGGCCGCAGGAGTTGCACGCGAGGCCGCGCAGGAAGCGGAGCTCACGGCCGGAGGAAGCCTCCCGGACGAGGAGCTCTCCCTCCCCGACGGAGAAGGCGCCCTCGATCGAGGCCGCCAGCTCCGGGTCGCCCGATCGCAGGACGTGCCGCCCGACGACGAGCCTCACGAGAGAGTCCGCCCCCGCGGGAGGAGGCGTGTCGGCGTCGAACGAGACGACGCTCCCGTCGGGAGCCACCGCACGGAAGAGCCCCGAGCGGACCCAGAGTGGCGCCCTCTCCGCGAGGGAAACCGCGGGCCGGGGCGCCAGGACGAGGGCACGAGCCCCCTCGCCGAGCTCGGCGAGGAGCGCGTCGATGACCCCTCGCGGCGTCTCGCGGCGGACCTCGACGCGGCACGCGGGACAGACGATCGTCCCCGCCGCGGCATAGAGGAGGCGGAGAACGTCGTGGATCTCCGTCGCCGTCCCCACCGTGGAGCGGGCCGAGCGCGAGGGCGATCTCTGCTCGATGGCGAGCGCCGGCAGGAGGTGGTCGATCCGATCGACGTCGGGTCTCTCCATCCGCTCGAGGAACTGGCGTGCGTACGTCGACATCGACTCGACGAAGCGCCGTTGCCCTTCCGCGTAGAGCGTGTCGAAGGCGAGCGACGACTTGCCCGAGCCCGAGGGGCCGGTGACGACGGTGATCGCGCCGATCGGGACGCGGCAGGAGACCCCTTTGAGATTGTGCGTCCGCGCGCCGGCCACCTCGATGGCTCGCGGGGATCTCACCTTCATCGACGCGTCAGGACGACGAGCTGGTTCAGGCCCGCAAGGAAGCGCGCGTAGATCGTCAGCTCGAGCCCGGCCGATCGCGCGGCACGCTCCAGCGCCGTCCGGTCGAGGAGCGTCTCGTGCTCCTCGTCGGCGTGCCGCGAGAGGAGACCGAGGCGCGCTCCCGCCTCGAGAGGCAGCCGTCCGAGAGGGTGGGGCGTCGTGGCCAGGATGCGCCCTCCCGGAGCGAGGAGGGCCCCGGCGCGGGAGAGGGCTCGAACGGGAGACGGGAGGTGCTCGAGGATCGCGAGCATCAGGACCACGTCGTACGGGGCCCTGGAAGCGACTTCTGTCGGCGGCTCCTCGGAATCGACGTCCCAGGCCGCGAAGGCGGCGTCCGGGTGCCGCGTTCGCATCTCGGAAAGAACGAGGGGGTTGCGGTCACACCCCACGTACGACGGGAAACGGGCGGGCAGATCGGTCAGGCCGCAGCCCAGGTCGAGCAGCCGGTCCGCCCGGGAGGCATGCGGCAGCGCCACGGCCAGCCGGGCGCGCTGGACACGCCGCGTCAGGAGGCCGAAGTAGGGGGCGAGGCGCGAGCCTCTCGCGGCGTCGTCGTCGGAACGGGCCATCGGGTTGCCGTCCGCGGCTCCCGCCGCGGCGCTCGCCACATGATATCCGCCCGATCCGCACCGGGGTGCCCTGTCGCCGCGCGGATTCTGCGCGACGCGCGATAATCCTCCGTCGTGACCAGTGAACCCGCGATCTCGCTCCGGCCCGCCGCGCGGGAGGACGTTCCCGTCGTCGTCCGCCTCATCCGCGCGCTCGCCGAGTACGAGCGTCTCTCCACCGAGTGCTTCGCAGACGAGGCCGCCCTCGAATCGCATCTGTTCGGGCCTCGCCCCTACGCGGAAGTCCTGATCGCCCAGGTCGACGGAGAGCCGGCCGGCTTCGCGCTCTTCTTTCACAACTACTCGACCTTCCTGACGAAGCCAGGCATCTATCTCGAAGACCTCTTCGTCGTCCCCGAGCGGCGCGGTCTGGGGCTCGGCCGAAGGCTGCTCTCTGCGCTCGCCTCGATCGCCGTCGACCGGGGCTGCGGCCGCCTCGAGTGGAGCGTCCTGAAGTGGAATGCGCCGGCCATCGGCTTCTACGAGAGGCTCGGCGCCGTCCCGATGGAGGAGTGGCAGGTCTACCGGCTGACGGGTGAACCGCTCCACGCCCTCGCGCAGGGGACTCTGCCCACCGTGGAAGCCCCATGAAGGAACGGCGCCGTCGCCAGGGGTATGACACGGTCGCCATGTCGAAGGCGGCCGTCGCCTCCCTTTCCCTCGAGGCGTCCGTCTTCGATGCGTGCCCCGACCCTCTCGCGATCTTCGCGGACGGCGGACGCCTCCTCGCGGCGAACGCCGCGGCCCGCGCGGAGGGAGCGCCGGACCCGGCCGGAGCGGAGGAGCCGCTGGGGCAGCTTCTCCCCTTCTGGGCCGACAGCGAGACTCGCGACCGGCTCCTCGCCTCGGCGCTCGAACCGGCGGGAGCCTCGAACGTCGAGGTCCGGGTCACGTTCGAGGACAGCGCGCTCTGCAAGGTCTTCTGGGTATCGGCCCGGCGGCTCGGCGACACGGAACCGGCACGCCTGGTCGCCTGCGCCAGGAACGTCTCCGTAGCCCACGCGCTGACCCGGGACACGGCCAGGGCCGAGACCCTCGCCGGGACGCAGGCCTCGCGCGACCCCGTCACGGGCTTCATCACACGGGCGGCGTTCCAGGAAATTCTCGAGAAGGCGATCGAGGACGCGAACCGCGCCAGGCGCCCGCTCGCGCTTCTCTTCTTCGACCTCGACGACTTCAAGGCCCTGAACGACACGCACGGGCTCGCCGCCGGAGACGAGTACCTGCGCCGCCTCGGCGAGGCTCTCACCCGGGCCCTTCGGCCGGGCAGGGTCTTCGCCCGCCTGGGAGGCGACGAGTTCGGCCTCCTCTCCCCCGACACGACCTCCGCCGAGGCGGCTCTGGAAGCCGACAACCTCGTCCGGTTCCTCACCGAGTTCTCGCCGACGTTCGAGGGGCGAAAGCTCCAGATCACGGCGAGCGTCGGCGTCGCGGTCTATCCCGCGCACGGGCAGCGGGCCTCCGACCTGATGCTCGCTGCCGACCTCGCGATGCACCAGGCGAAGGCCCGGGGGCGCGCCCGGTTCATCCTCCACGACCCGACCGCACGTGAGCGGGAGCGGATCGGGCTTCTGCGCGGACAGGCCGACCGGATCCGCACCGCGCTCTCCGCCGGTCGGTTCGTGCCGCTCTTCCAGCCGATCTCCGAGGTCCCGACGGGGCGCATCGTCGCCGCCGAGACCCTCGTGAGGCTCCGCGAGGAAGACGGGACCCTCACGAGCCCCGACGAGTTCCTCGACGCGGCGGAGCGCTTCGGCTTCGTGACCGCGATCGACCGGGTCGTCATCGGAAGCACGTTCGACGCTCTCATCGCCGCCCGGAAGCGAATCTCTCCCGACCTCGAGGTCTCCATCAATCTCTCCGGCCTCGATTTCGAAGACGATGCGCTCGTCGCCGACATCTCCCGACTCGCCCGCCTGAAGGGGATCCGGCCCTCGCGCATCACGTTCGAGATCACGGAGACCGCCGCCCTGCGTGACCTCGGCCGGGTGCAGGACTTCACGGGAGCCCTGACCTCGGAGGGGTTCAAGTTCGCACTGGACGACTTCGGCGTCGGCTTCAGCTCGTTCCGCTACCTGCGCGATCTGCCGATGTCGACGCTCAAGTTCGACCAGAGCTACGTCCGCGACCTGCCACACAAGATGGAGAACCGCGTCTTCGTCCGCGGCATAGCGGAGATCTGCCGCGGCTTCGGCGTCAAGACCGTCGCCGAAGGCGTCGAGACCCCGGAGATCCTGACGATCCTGAGGGAGCTCGGCGTCGACAGGGCGCAGGGCTACCACATCGGCCATCCCGCGCTCGAGCTCCCGGCCCGTCCCGGCGAACCGGGCTGAGCCTTCACATCCCGGGGCTAGGATGTCCGCAGGAGGTCCCTCTTGGCGTCGCCCTGGTCCGGTTCGATCCTCGGCCTCTTCGAGAAGGCCCTCCCCGCCCACGCCGAGAGGCTGCGGGCTCTCGCAGCCCGGGCGCGGTCCACCGGGGACGAGGAGCTCGTTCACGACCTCAGGGTCGCGCTGCGCCGGACGGAGGCGCTCGCGCGCCTTTTCCGAGGGCTCCCGGGCAAGGGGGACGGCGAGGCGCCGCGTGCAGCGGCCCGGGCGCTCCGCCGACGGCTCTCGCTTCTCAGGTCGGAGGAAGTCGGCCGGGCCCTTCTCGCGTCCCGGGCGGGGACGGCGGACTCTCGCCTGATCGCGGTCGTCTTCCCGGGCGAGCTGCCGGCCGTCCGCGTCGAGCCGGGCGACGTCGAGGCGGTCGAGCGGGCGCTCGCTCGCTGGAGGCGCCGACTGGCCGCGGCCCAGGACGGCGCGTTCGCCCCGCGCGCAGCCGCCGACACGGCCCTCCTCCGGCGAACCCGCCGCCGGCTCGCTCGACTCGTACGAAACCTCTCAGGATTCCTCCCTCCGGACCGGGAGACCATGCACGCCGCGCGGATCGCAGCCAAGCGGGCTCGCTACGCCCTCGAGGTGCTCGCGCCGCTCGACCCGCGATTCCGTCCGATCCTCCGTCTCCTGCGCTCCTTCCAGGACGCCGCGGGAGACGCCCACGACCTCGTCGAGCTCGCGGCGCGTGTCGCGTTCGTCACGGGTGCGGACACCGGGGCCGACCTCTCATCAGGGCCGCTGGCGCGAGACCTCGAAGCCGACGCCACGAGGGCGCTCCAGGCCGCCCGGGCGGAGGGGACGGCTCTCGCCAGGCCGGTCGAGAGGCTGCGCAAGTCCCTCGGGTCGCCCGAGACGAGGTAGGCTAGCCGGGAATGTCCCGCGTCCGCCCGCACCCCGTTCTCTCCCCGTCCCTCGCAGCGCTTCTTCTCCCGTCGCTCCTCGCCGCGGCGGCGCCGCCCCCGGAACCGCCCCACCGCGTCGTTCTCGTCTCGTTCGACGGCGCGGGTGGCGCCGAGTACGAAAGGCAGAAGGACGCGCTCTCGCCCGACGGCTTCCGCCGTGCCGAGCGCGAGGGCCTCTCGGCCGAACGCTTCCAGCCAGTCACGCCGTCCCTCACGGCCGTCGTCCACTCCTCGATCTCGACGGGGGCGCTGCCGCAGGCGACCGGCATCGTCTCGAACTCGTACTGGCCCGCGGGCGGGCCCTTGAAAGCCCGCGTCGACGGATTCGAAGCCGAACCGGCCGTCGAAACGCTCTGGGAAGCCCTCGCGCGCCAGGGGCGCCGCGTCGCAGCCCTCAGCTGGCCCGGCGTCAGCGGGCGCACACCTCGCACGACCACGCCCGTCGGCTTTCGCTGGGTCGACCTCCGCGCTCCCGGCTATCTCTGGTCGGGTCCGGGACCTGGAGGTGCCTTCCCCGACGCGGCCCTCGCTCTGCCACTCGAGGTGACGAGCTGGTCGCCGCCCCGGCTGGTCCGTGTCGAACCGTCGCCCGGTCAGGCCAGCGGCTCGGCCCGCCCCCTCGACTTCATCCTGATCGACAGCCGGGATGACGGCCGGCGCGAGTACGACACTCTCGCGGCTCTCGACGCCGAAGGGGCTCTCGTCGGCCGCCTCCGCCCGGGAGACTGGCTCGCCCTCCCCGAGCGTGGCGACGGGATTGCCCGTCGCGGCCGCTGGGTCAAGCTCCTGAAGCTCTCTCCCGACTCCTCCTCGGTCTCGCTCTACGTCGGCGGCCTCGGACAGACCGAGGCGTGGCCCGGGGACTTCCAGCGGACTCTCGACGAGCGCTGCGGCTTCTGGCCCGGACCTCCCGACTACGGCCTGCTCGAGGGTCCCGATCCAGACGTGAAGACGTTCCTCGAGATGAGCAGCCGGTTCTCTGCTTTCTTCGTCTCGGCGTACGAGGTGGCTGAGCGGCGCGGCGACTGGGACGTCCTCCTGGCCTACCAGCCGGCCATCGACGAGGCGGCACACGTCTTCTCCACGACCGCGCCGGGTCGGGACGGAGCCGACCCCGCCCGGGCCGAGAAGGCCGCGGCAGGCCTGCGTGAGACGTGGCGGATCGCCGACCGCGCCGCCGCGCGATACCTTCGCTTCCTCGAACGGGGAGGGGACGTCGTCCTTCTTTCCGACCACGGGCTGCGCCCCGTGTCGCGATCCGTGCATCCGGCAGAGCTGATGCGAAGGCAGGGGTGGATCACCACGGACCTTCTCGCGGAGCGATCCGTGGTGCGCCCGGATTCCCCCGCGGACGTCGTCGTCTCCGGAGGCTGCGCGCTCGTCGTCCTCAACCGGGCCGGAGACATGCCGGGCGGCGTCCTCTCTCCCGAAGAGGCGGCCGGGGTCCTGGCCGACATCGCGGGGTACTTCCGCTCGCTCGTGGACGACACCGGAACTGCCCTTTTCGAGACCGTCGCGCTCCAGGGAGAGGCCGCGAGGCTCGGCCTCGACCACCCCAACGTGGGCGACCTCGTTCTCCTCGCGGGACGCGGAACGACCCTGAAGGGCGGATTCCCCCGACAGGGAGGCGCGGCGCCCCTGGTGCTTCCCACCGATCTCGCCGCTCAACACGGGTATGGCCCCGACCCCGAGCTCGACGGCCTCTTCTTCCACGTCGGGCCGGGGGTGGAACCGGCGCGGATCCCCGTCGTGAAAGGCATCGAGGTCGCACCCCGCATCACGGCGCGGATGGGGCTCTCTCCCCCGGGGGCGAAGTGACGCAACCCGTCTTCGAGGTCCCCCTCCTGCCGAAGACGGCCCGTCGTGGCGACGCCCAGGACCACCTGGCTTTCCGGCCTCTCGGAGGCCTCTGCGGAGAGCCTCCGGATGACCGCTCGACCCGGGTCGCGCTGGTGGGAGGGGTCCGGAACCTCCACGTCCTCTTCGAGGTCTTCTCGGACCCGCCCCTGCAGGTCCTCGCCCGCCGGCCCCACGAGAGCGTCTTCGACGACGAGTGCGTCGAGCTCTACTGGGCCGACGCCGCGGAGCCCTCGCGGTACCTGGAGGTCGTCGTCAACCCGGAAGGGACCCGCTACGCGGCCCGGGTCGCCAACCCCCACGCGAGCCGCGAGACGTGGCACATTCTCCGAGGCGTTCCGGTCCCTGGCATGAAGATCCACGTCGAAGGAGATCCGGCGCACTGCCACCCGACGGAGTGGGAACGATGGCGATGCTGGATCTCGATACCATGGTCCGTTCTCACGCCCCCCCTCGCGCGCCCTCACCCGGGAGACGAGCGCCGCGGCAACCTGACCAGGATTGCCCGAGGTGCGAGCGTCCGTTACGAGTCGCTCGTGGCGACGGGGCGCGACCATCCCCCCGATTTCCACGTCCCGTCAGCCTTCGCCACCTTCCGGTTCGTCGAGATCCTGTAACCTCGGCGCCAATGGGGACTCCTCCAGCTACGGCCGTCTCCGAGAAGACCCTGGCCCCGGCTCCCGCGGACCTCGACCTCATCGAGAAGATCCGGCAGGGCGATCAGTCGGCGCTCGACCTTCTCTACAAGCGCTACTCGTCTCCCGTCTACTCCCTCATCTGGAAGATCCTCCAGAACTCCGAGGAGGCCGAGGACGTCGCCCTCGACGTCTTCTGGCAGGTCTGGCGGCAGGCCGACCGGTACGACCCGTCCCGCGGCGCCCCGCCCGCCTGGATCTTCACTCTCGCGCGCTCCCGGGCCATCGACCGCCTCCGTTCCCGCAGCCGGCGGGAGGACCGGACGATCTCCATCGACGATCCGAACATCCACTTCGACCCGCTCGACGAGAACGCCTCCCCCGACCAGGTCGTCTCCTTCCGGCAGAACCGGGACGCCGTCAGAGCGGCGATGGAGAAGCTCTCGGTCGTTCAGCGCGAAGCCGTCGAGCTCGCCTTCCTGAAGGGGATGACGCACGTCGAGATCTCCGAGAAGCTCGGGCAGCCTCTCGGGACCGTGAAAACCCGCATCCGGCAGGGGCTCATCCGGCTCCGCAAGCACCTCGACTGATCCGATGAGCCCGAACCTCCCTTCGTCCGATCCCCTCGAAGCGTTTCCCGACGTCGTCGCGGCGCTCGCTCTCGCCATTCCCCGGATCACGCCGCCTGCACACCTGAAGGCCCGCCTCGACGCGCGGCTCGGCGAGTTCGCGCGGGAGCGGCAGGCCTCCTTCAACCTGCTTTCGCGGCCGGCGGACCGTCTCCGCACCCGCCTTCTCAACGGCCCGGGCAGCAGCCGCCGCGGGAAGGGGAGCCCCCTGGCCCGCGTCGTCGTTTCCTCCTGCGGCAGGGAAACGGCCTTCTTCTGCTGGTACCTTCCGCCGCGCGAGAAGTTCGACCTCGTCTTCGAGCGGGCCGATGGCACCCTCGTGCCCTGCGCCCGGCTCGACACCGACGGTTCCGGCGACGGCGAGCTCCCCTTCGTCACGCTTCCGCCCGGGCCGCCCCTCTCGTCGGTCGCGCTCCGGCGCGCCGTGTCGGGCGAGACGGTCCTCTCCGCAAAGCTCTGAGTCCGCCTCTCCCCGCGCCGCTTCTCACGGCCCTGCGCGCCGCGCTCCTCCGGTGGTACCGGCGCGCGCGCCGCGACCTTCCCTTCCGCAGGACGAGCGACCCCTGGGCCATCTGGATCTCCGAGACGATCCTCCAGCAGACGACCGTCGCCGCCGGCGTCCCGCGCTGGGAGAGTTTCCTCTCCCGCTTCCCGACCGTCTCCTCTCTCGCGGCCGCCGAGGAGCGGGACGTCCTGGCGGAATGGAGCGGCCTCGGCTACTACGCCCGCGCGCGCAACCTCCATCGCGCGGCCCGCCTCGTCGAGGGAAGGGGCGGCTCCATCCCGCGTTCGGTGGAGGAGCTGCGCGCTCTTCCGGGCATCGGGCCTTACACCGCCGCCGCCATCGCCTCCATCGCGTTCGGCGTTCCCGTCGCGACCCTGGACGGGAACGTCGCCCGCGTCCTCGCGCGTCTCCACGCCATTCCCGGCGACCCCCGGAAGGGGGCCTCCCGCGCCTCCATCGAGGCGGCCGCGGCGGCATTCCTGAACCGGCGATCACCCGGAGACCACAACCAGGCATTGATGGAGCTCGGGGCGCTGGTCTGCCTCCCTCGCTCCCCTCGTTGCGAGGCGTGCCCGCTCGCACGGGACTGCCGCGCCCTCGCCTCGGGACGTCCCGAGGCCTTCCCGGCGAGCCGCCCGCGAAAGCCCACCGTCTCCGTGCGGCTCGCTGCCGGCCTCGCGCGGCGCAACGGGCGCGTCGTTCTCGTCCAGGACGCCATCCTCGTTCCCGGCCACCTCGTCGTCCCTCTCGTCGAGGTCGCCGGCGGGGCCGATGCGCGGAAAGCCCTGGCCGCCGCCTGGCTCCGCCTCGCGGGGCGACCCGCGGCGCTCCTCACCCCGGCTGGCACGGTCCGCCACGCCGTACTGGAGCGGCGTTACTCGATCGAGGTCTTCGAAGTGAAAGAGGGCTCGGCGTTCTCGAGCGCCTCGAGGCGGCGGGCGAAGCCCGGCCCGGGACTGCGCCTCCTCCTTCCCGAGGAGCTCGCCAGGGAGCCCCGCGGCGGCGTGATGCGGAAGATCATCGCCCTCAACGCACCGGACCCGGAGCCTCCGGTCTCTTCTCGCCGGGCACGATCTCGTCGCGGCCCAGCTCCACCGAAACCGCCCGGTGGATGAAGCGGACCGAAACGACGAACCGGTCCTTCCCCTTCACGCTCACCACGGACCCCGTCATCCCCTCGAAAGGTCCTTCCGCGATCTTCACGATCGAGCCCCTCGCCAGCTCCGGATGGGCCCGGAGCGGGAGCCCCATCTGCTGGAGTCTCCACACCTGCGCCAGGTCGTGGCCGAGGCCTTCCTGGTCGAGAACCGTGAGGACCCTCACGCAGAGGTTCGTCTTCAGGACCTCGAGCCGTTCGTGCTCGAGGTCGCCTCGAACGAAGACATACCCCGGGAAGAGCGGCAGCCAGGAGATCCGGTGCCGCGGATCCCGCCGGTTCCTGTGCTCCCGGAGTGGCAGGTAGAACGGGATCTCGCGGTGGCGGCACTCGCGCGCCAGGACCTTCTCCTGCCTCGACCGGACGTGGACGACCCACCACGGGAAGCGGTCCCCGGGAAGCTCGAAGAGCGTTTCGGGAAGGAAATCGGGCTCTCTCTTCAGGATCGGCACGTCGCCACTCTACCAATCCGCTCGCTCGTCCCGGCGCGAGGCTATTCTCACCTCCGTGCCGAGCAGGAAACGCGAGCATCCCGGCGGAGCCCTCGAGCTCCTCGCTCCGATCGGAACGCTCGTGGCGCTCGCGATCCCCTATTTCGTCCTCGTCCTCGCCTCAGCCCAGGCGACGCGCGACGCCAAGCTCGCCGCACAGGCGGCCGGGGCGCTCCTCGTCCTCCTCGGCCTCGCGTTCGGGAGCCGCGCTCCCGAAGAGCAGACCGCCTGGAGCCGTACCGCACGGAATGCAGGGACGGCGCTGGCCGCCGCCTTCGCCCTCTTCCTCGCCTCGTTCGCTTCCGGCCTTCTCCGCGACAGGGACCCGCTCGACGCCCTCCCGCTCCTTCCGGCCCTCGCGCTTCTGGCCTGGGGAGCGACGGCCGGCGGCGAGACCACGGCTCACCGAGCCCTTTCCCTCCTCGTCGGCTGCGGGGCCGTGACCGGGCTCCTCGCCACCCTCCAGCGGTTCGCGGGGCTCCTCCGGCTGCCGGTCGAAGCCCCCGAGCCCCGCTTCCACGCCACGGCGTGGATCGGGAACCCGGGCGACGTCGGCGCCGCGCTCGTCATCCCGGCCCTTCTCGCCGCCTCCTCCTTCGCTCGCGGTCCGCGGCGCATCGCGTCCGGCGCCGCTCTGGTCGCGTGCGTCGCCGGCCTCGCTTCCGCAGGCACGCTCGCCCCCCTGGCCGCTTTCGCGAGCGGCGCCGTGCTCATCGTGGCCCTCGACGTCCGCCGGCGCGTCCTGCCGGCCGTCCTGGCGGGGGCCGCGGTCCTGGCGCTCCTGGCCGGCGCGGGAGTCGTCTCGCGGGCGGCGGAGAAGCTCGCCTCGGGCGACATCGGCAACCTCAGCACCCAGCGGGACATCGGCGTCCTCGCATCCCTCGAGATGATCCGGGAACACCCGCTCCTCGGTGCCGGTCCGGGGGGCTTCGCCTCCGATTTCGTGAGGGCGCGGCTCGCGGCCGAGCAGCGAACCGGGCGCCGCCTCGTCCACCGCTCGTCGTCCGCGCACTTCGACAACGCGCACTGCGACCCCCTCACCGTCGCGGCAGAAGCCGGGGTTCCCGCCGCACTGGCGATGGCGGCGGCCATGGGCGCGCTCCTCGCGGGGCTCCTCCGCGCCGCGCGACGGGAAGGGAGCGGCCCCTCCGACGACCGCGTCCCGGCCGAGACGCTCCTGCCGGCCCTCGTCGCGATCCTCGTCCTCTCTCTCGCCAACTTCCCGATCCAGATCGTCCCCGTCTCGGGGCCGTTCGCGCTCCTCGCCGGCCTCTCGCTGGCCCGCGTCGGGGGCCGCCTCGTGCCGCCCGCGCGGCCGGCGGCGAAGGCGGGCCTCGTCTTCGTCGCGCTCCTCCTCGCCACGGGCGCGACGCTGCGCCTGACCGCGGGTCTGGCGCTCGCGCGGGCCGAATCGGCGATGAAAGCGGCGTCCGCGGCGGCAGGCGCCGAACGGAGGGAGCTCGCCGCTTCCGCGCTCGAGGATGCCCGGCGCGCCGTCGGGCTGAGACCCCGCCTGGCCACCGCGCACCTCGCCCTCGGCTCGGCCCGCGCCGCCCTGGCCGACGTGGACGGCGCCGTCGTGGCGATGGAGCGATCCCTCGCGCTCGAGGAGCGAGCCGAGACGCTGCTGAACCTCGGACGCCTCGCGCTGGCCCGGGGGGACGCCGTCACGGCGCGCGCCTGCTTCGTCCGGGCCGTATGGCTCTTTCCGAGGCTCGCCGCCGCCATCCCGCCGGCGGCCGAGCCCGACGCCGTCGTCGCCGAGACGTCACGCCTCGAGGCCGCCCTCCCCTCGGGCGGCACGCCACCGCCCCTCCCCGGATCCGTCAGATCCCGCTGACGCGCAGGACCGTCGTCACCGTCCTCGCCAGGACGAAGAGGTCCAGGACCGGGCTCCAGTGGAAGAGGTAGCCGAGGTCGTACCGCAGCTTCACGTCGGGCTTCGTGGCGTAGGCGCCCATCACCTGCGCCAGCCCGGTGAGCCCGGGTTTCAGGAGGTGGCGGAGGCGGTAGAGCGGCTCCGCGGCGACGTAGGCCGCGACGAGCTCCGGCCTCTCGGGTCGCGGGCCGATGAGGCTCATCGCGCCGGAGAGAACGTGCAGCAGCTGGGGTAGCTCGTCGATCCGCGTCCGCCGGAGGAAACGGCCGACGCGCGTCACGCGCTCGTCGCCCGGTCTCGCCAGGACCGGCCCCGTCTCCCTCTCGGCGTCCTCCCGCATGGTGCGGACCTTCCAGATGTCGAGCTCGCGACCGCCACGGCCGACGCGCCGCTGTCGGATCCAGGCCGGCCCGGGCGTCTCGAGAACGACGAGGACCGAAGCGAGGGCGACCGGAAGCGAGGCGAGCGCGGCGAGGGGGAGCCCCAGCGCGAGGTCGAAAACGCGCCGAAAGGCCACGGCGCCGCCGGATGCCCCCCGCGCCTCCACCGGGGTCAGCGGGAGATCGCCGAGGCTGCGCGTGGCAACGTGCGATGCGACGACGTCGGCCAGACCCGGGAGAAGCCAGAGCTCGAAGCCGGCGGACGCACTTCGTTCGACGAGCGACGTGAAGGCCTCGCGCTCGCGGGGGCTTCCGGACGCGAGGACGACGTCCGTCGCCCCGCGAATCGCACCGCGGCCGTCCCCTTCCTTCATCGCCCCCGCCGCGTCGACCTCCCAGGCCTGCAGCCGGTACCCCGGCGCTTCCCCCGCCTCGAGTGCCGCGGCCGCGCGGCGCGCGTCCTCGCCCTCGCCCAGGACGAGGACGGAACGCAGGCCCGGCGGCAGGAGCCGCTCCACGAGACTCCGGAAGACCGCGTGGAATCCCCAGGCCGCGGGGACGTAGAGGAGCGCCACGGTCCGCGGAAGCGCGCGACTGAGCAGGAAGAACGCACCGACGAGCAGGAGCCCCGTCAGGACCGAAGCGACGAGGAGACCGCCCCGCTCGCGAAGCGTCGCCAGCGGCTCGGACCAGGTCCCGGCGAGAGCGTGGCCGAGGAGGGCCGCGAGAGCCACGAGGGCGAGCCACGGCCAGGGGTCGAGCGGCACCTTCCCGGCCGGGAGGATCGACTCGGTCCACGGCAGCGGGACGAGGCGCCGAAGCCAGACGACGGCAGCGAAGGCCGCGATCGCGGCGAGGGCGTCGCCCGTAGCGAGAAGGGCGCGCCGGCCGTCGCTTCCGTGCCTCACGATTCCTCCTCGCCGGCTCCGCGCAGGAGACCGGCCAGGCGAAGCCCGACGACGCGCCGGTCGGCGTGCGCGACGACGAACGCGCGCCCCCGTTCTCCCAGCGCCGAGGCCGCTCCCTCGTCCGCGAGGAGAGTCGCCAGCTCCCGGGTGAAGGACTCGACCCCGTCCGCCGTCCGCACCGGGGCCGCGATGCCGTCGAGGACGGCCCGCGACGCGGCCGCCGGCGTCGCCACGACGGCGCAGCCCGCCTCCAGCGCCTCGTAGACCTTGATCGGCGTTCCGGTTCCCATGTCGACGGGGACCGCCGCCGCGCGCGCCGTGCAGAGAAGGACCCTCATGTCGGCCACGGGGCTGACGAGCCGTGCTCCCTGCGTCGCCTCCGCGAGCCGCCGGAGGGCCCGCGGCGCGTCGGCCCCGCCGACGACGAGCTCGGCCCGCGGCACGCGGGCGCGCACCCCGGGCCAGATCTCGCGAAGGAGCAGCTCTGCCGCCACGGCGTTCGGACGGTATCCCATCCGGCCGGTGAAGACGACGACGGGACCCCTCTCGCGCGGCGGCGGCGGACCGACGTGCGCCCCGATGGCGATCGCCACCGTTCCCTCGGGGAGGACTCCGGCATCGAACGGCGTCGTCGCGAGGAGTAGACGCGCCCCGCGGGCCGCCTCGCTCTCCGCACGCGCGAGCCGCGGCGCCTCGAGCTTCCAGTAGAGCCTTCGCCAGAGCGCCGGATCGCGCCTCGCGTTCTGCCTCGCGGCCTCCGACAGCGCATCGACGTAATCGACGACGAGAGGCGCGTCGGGGAGCAGCGCCGAGACGCACGGGTGGAGCCGGGCGAGGAGGACGATCGCCAGATCGAATGGGCCAGCGTCCCCGAGCGCCTTCCGCCACGGGCCGTCGCAGAGCGCCGTCTGAAGCGGCCAGCCGCGCAGCGCCGCCCGCGCCAGGAAGAACGGCAGCCAGGCCTTCCGCAGAGGAACCGCCCGAACGTCGGCGGCTCCGGGAATGGCCGGAACCGCCGCGCCGGCCGGCGCCCCGCCGGCGAGCGTCACCCGGGCACCGAGCGCCGCGAGCGCCTCCAGGTGCAGCTCGGTACGCACCCGGTCCCCCGTATGTCCCGTCCCCGGGAGGCGGGGAACGACGAGGAGCGCCCTCACGGCGGACCGTCCATGCCGGGACGGCGCCCCTGGCTTCCCGCGGCGGCGAACGTCCACACCTCGAAGACGCCGGCCACCGCGACGCGGGACCCGCCCGCCGAGGCGAGCTCGTCCACGAGCACCCGTCCCGCCCTGGTCTCCGAAGAGAGGACGAAGAAGGTCTTCGCGCCTGCCGCTCTCACGATCGCTTCGGCCTCGACCTCGAGGCTCTCCTGCAGCACCTCGGACTCCTCGTACCAGCCGGGATGGAGCGCGACCACCGACGGATACGGCGTCACCCGCCCGGGCATCCCTTCCCGCGCCAGCCGATAGTCGAGCTCGGGTCCCCACAGGCCGGCGGCTACGACGCGGGCGCCGGCGCGCACCTGCGGCACCAGCGTCGCCGCGAGCTCGACTGCGGGCGTCGGTTGCAGCCAGCCCGACAGCGACGCCGCGAGGACGGCGGCCGCCGCCGGACCCGCCGCTGCGGGGACGACGCTCCGCGCCTCGGCGAGGACGAGGGCGACGAACGGGAGGAAGACGAGCGCCGTCCGGTCGGGGAGAAGCACGGACCGGCTGTAGACGAGGAGCGGGCCGAGGAGTGTGAGAGCGGCCAGGAGAGTCCCCGCCACAGGGACGCTGGCCCGGACGCGCCGCCCGAGGAACGCCGTGCCGAGCAGGGCGAGGGCGAAGGGTCCCAGGAGCCGGGCGGGTCCGGGCTCGACGGAAAGCCCGAGTCCGAGGTTCGCGGCGAACTGCAGTGCCCGCTCGGCGAGAGGCTGCGCCTCGGCCCACGCCATCGACGCTCGCGGCTGCCCGAGCGCCACGGGAAGCCACGAGGCCGCCAGGGCCGCCGAGAGCGCCGACGCGAGGAGGGCGAGGCGACGGGACCGCCCCCGAGCGATCGCCGCCAGGAGCATTCCCGCGACGGGAAGAAGCGCGAGGTAGTGAGTGAGGACGGCCGCCCCTCCGAAGATCCCCGCGAGCAGGGCCGTCTTCCCCCGCGGCGCCTCCTCGAGCGCCAGAAGCCTCTCGAACGCCGCGAGCACCAGAAGCGAAGCGAGCGCGTAGCCCCGCCCCTCGGCCCCCGAAGCCACAGCGAGAGGAAAGACCAGGAAGAGCGCCGCCGCGAGGACGCCCGCGCGTGGGGCGCCGCAGCGCCGCCCTATCCGGAGGAAGAGCGGCACGTGGAGGAGCGACGCGCAGACGGACAGTAGCCGAACCGCGACGTCCGCGGGTCCCGGCACCGCGAACGGCAGCAGGAGGAGCTTCGCGGCAAGGTAGTGGAGAGGAGGCCCCGAGTCGAGGCGGAGGGCCGCGAGGAGGTCCGGAAGGGGCTTCCGGGCCATCGTCAGCGTGAAGATCTCGTCGGCCCAGAGGGGACGGAGGAATGCGAGGACGAGGCGCGCGGCCACACCGGCCAGTAGCGCGGCTACCAGAACGAGATGCGGCCGGGAGCCGGCCGGACCGCCCCGCATCTCGTCCCTGCGGTCCGTTCGCTCCTTCACGCGGTGACTTTCGGGCCGCCTCGCGGGGAACGCAAGCGCTCCGGCCCAACCGGACCAGATCGGTCCGGATCCAGGACATCAGTACCCGTTCTGCCCTGATTCAGGACAACCCTCCCTCGACATCCCCGAACGCGAGGACTACGATTCTCCAGGGGCAGATCCCTTCTTGATTCCGACTCATCTCTCGCAGAACGACATCGTCCGCCTGGCTGCGGCCAGGTTTTTTGTTGCCCGCCGGGCGAACCCTCCGGCCGCCGCGCACCCTCGCCGCGGTGAGCCGCTGCGCCCGGTCTAAGGAGGACTCATGCTGGTCCAGGTCACCTCTCCCCCTCCACCGCCCGTCACCACCTGCAAGTGCGGCGAAGCCACCGAGGAAGAGAAGCTCGCCCGCATCGGCGAGGTCGTCGAAGCCTTCCGCGACAAGCCTGGGAGCCTCATCCAGATCCTCCACCTCGCGCAGGGGATCTACGGCTACCTGCCGATCCACGTCCAGCGTCTCGTCGCCGAGAAGCTCGACATCCCCGTCTCGGAGGTCTGGGGAGTCACGACCTTCTACTCGTTCTTCTCGACGAAGCCGCGCGGCGAGTATTCGATCCGCGTCTGCATGGGAACCGCCTGCTACGTGCGGGGCGGGATGGAGATCGTCAAGCGCCTCTCGCAGACGCTCGGCGTCGGCGTCGGCGAGACGACGCCCGACGGCAAGTTCACGCTCGAGGTGATGCGCTGCATCGGCGCGTGCGGACTGGCACCGGCCCTCCTCGTCAACGACCGCGTCGTGCGGCAGGTCAACCCGGACAAGCTGAACCGGGTCCTGGCCCTCTGCGGTTGAGGAAGCGAACATGACGCCCGACACGACTCTCTTCCGCCCCACTTCGAAAGCCGACCTCGACGTCGTCGCCGCCCGCTGGCGCGCCGGCGAGCAGACGAAGAAGCACCAGCTCCTCGTCTGCGCCGGCGCCGGCTGCGTCTCCTCCGGCTGCCACGCCGTCAAGCACGCGCTCCTCGCCGCCCTGAGAGACGCCGGGCTCGAGAACGAGACGGCCGTCCACGAGACCGGCTGCCTCGGCTCCTGCCACCTCGGGCCGACGCTCGTCGTCCAGCCCGACGGCGTCCTCTACACCGAGCTCAAGCCCGAGCACATGAAGGGAATCGTCAAGCAGCACCTCGTCCACCACGAGGTCGTCGAAGCCCACTGCTGGGTCGACCCGGAGACGAAGGAGCCGGTCCCGCTCCTCTCGGACATCGAGTTCTTCCACCGCCAGACCCGTCTCGTCACCGCGCGCTGCGGCTCGACCCCCTACGCCTCCATGGAGGCGTACATCGCTTCCGACGGCTACCAGGCGCTCGCGAAGGTCCTCGCGGGGATGACGCGCGAGCAGGTGATCCAGGAGATGCGAGCCTCGGGCCTGCGGGGCCGCGGAGGCGGCGGCTTCCCCGTCGGCGCCAAGTGGCAGGCGGGCTTCAAGGCGAAGGGAGCCGAGAAGATCGTCGTCTGCAACGCGGACGAGGGAGACCCGGGCGCCTTCATGGACCGCTCCCTCCTCGAGGGAGACCCGCACGCCATTCTCGAGGGGATGCTCGTCGCCGGCTACGCCATCGGCGCGTCGCAGGGCTACGTCTACGTCCGCGCGGAATACCCGCTCGCCGTCGAGCGCCTCGAGGTCGCGATCCGGCAGGCACGCGACTGGGGCCTCCTCGGTCCGAACGTCATGGGAACCCCGTTCGCCTTCGACGTCGAGATCCGGATCGGCGCCGGCGCTTTCGTCTGCGGCGAGGAGACGGCGCTGATGCACTCCGTCGAGGGCAAGCGCGGCGAGCCGCGGCAGAAGCCCCCGTTCCCCTTCGAGCGCGGCATCTTCGGCAAGCCGACGATCATCAACAACGTCGAGACGCTCGCGAACGTCCCCGTCATCGTCCGCAACGGCGGCGCCTGGTTCGCGTCGCTCGGGACCCCGAAGAGCAGCGGCACGAAGGTCTTCGCCCTCGCCGGCAAGATCGAGAACACCGGCATCATCGAGGTCCCGATGGGAATCACCCTCGGCGAGGTCGTCCACGACATCGCGGGCGGCATCCCGAAAGGGAAGCGCTTCAAGGCGGCGCAGACGGGCGGCCCGTCGGGCGGGTGCCTGACGCGCGAGCACCTCAACACCCCGATCGACTACGACTCCCTCGTCCACCTCGGGACGATCATGGGTTCGGGCGGCCTCATCGTCATGGACGAGGACTCGTGCATGGTCGACGTCGCCCGCTTCTTCCTCGACTTCGTCCAGGACGAGAGCTGCGGCAAGTGCGTCCCCTGCCGCATCGGCACGAAACGGATGCTGGAGATCCTGACGCGAATCACGAAGGGCCAGGGGAAGGAGGGAGACATAGAGCTTCTCGAGGAGCTCGCGGCGAACTGCCGGGAGACCTCGACCTGCGGCCTCGGCCAAACGGCCGGCAACCCGGTCCTCTCCACCATCCGCCTCTTCCGCGAGGAGTACGAGGAGCACATCCGCGACAGGCACTGCCGCGCCGGCGTCTGCTCCGACCTCTTCAAGTCCCCCTGCCAGAACGCCTGCCCCGCTGGAGTCGACGTCCCCGGCTACCTCGCGCTCATCGCCGCAGGCCGTCCGCGCGACGCCTACTACCTCGTCCGCCGCGAGAACCCATTTCCCGCCATCTGCGGACGCGTCTGCACGCACCCCTGCGAGGACAAGTGCCGCCGCGCCCAGCTCGACGAGC
>CALBDV010000535.1 GCA_937927565.1 uncultured Holophagales bacterium | reverse complement strand
TTATGACCACTCCGAGGATCTGAAGGCTCGGGTTGGGGCGGCTCTTGATCTTCTCTATCGTCTCGAGAAGGTCGTCCGTACCTTCGAGCGCGAAGTAGGATGATTGGATCGGAATGATGATGTGGCTCGAGGCCACCATCGCGTTGACGGTGATCATTCCGAGCGTTGGTGGCGTGTCGATGAGAATCGCGTCGTAGGTCGACGCGACCTCGGCCATCTTGTCCTTGAGCCGGTAGTGGCCGTCGATCTCTCCGATCAGCTTCGACTCTACTTTCGCAAGGGAGATCTTGGCGGGAGCCACGAAGAGGCCCGGAAAGTTCGTCTCGCGAATGACGGACGATATCGCCACTTCAGGGTCGACGAGGACGTCGTACATGGATGCGCCGATCGTGCGGCGATCCAGATAGGACATCGTCGAGTTCGCCTGAGGGTCGAGATCGACGAGGAGTGTGCGGAGCTTCTTCTGTGCAAGAGCAGCAGCGACGTTGATAGCTGTCGTCGTCTTGCCTACTCCACCCTTCTGATTTGTAACCGCGATAATCATGGGAGTCGGCGAGGATACGGGGTGAGGCGACGGTTCTCAAGCCGACTTGGAACTCGTGTCCAGCGAAGAGCTTGGCGCAATCCTCTTTCGATGCGCACCGCTCCCGTTCGCGAGAAGTCACATCTTGTACTTGCCGAGGGATTCCGGGTCCGCTTCCTCGAACCACTTCCGGAGGCGCTCGTGGCTCTGGCTTTCCTCGGAAGCGTCCTGTGCCCGGCTCTTTTCCAGGACTTCCTCCTCCACGAAAATCGGAGAAGACGTCCGGAGTGCCAGTGCAATCGCGTCCGATGGGCGGCTGTCCACCACGACCGGAACCCCTCCGGACGTGAGATGGATCTCAGCGTAGAACGTGTTCTCGTGGAGCCTCGTAATGACGATCTGATCGACGCTGGCACCCAGAAGAGAGATCGTCGCCTTGAGCAGATCGTGGGTCAGGGGTCGCGGCGTGCTGACTCCCTCGAGCTGAAGGGCGATGGCGTTCGCCTCGAAGACACCGACCCAGATCGGCAGGAAGCTCTTGTCCTCGGCATCACGCAGGATGACGACAGGCATGTTCGCGATCGGGTCCACGATGAGGGCCTTGACGTCCATTCGTACGCTCACGACGGCTCCCCTTCTCTGTCGAATCTGGGGAGGAGGGCGGCTCGAATCAAGACGCGAGGTCCGTGCCGCTGGCGTCAGCAGAGCGTACCCGCCGAAGCGGTCGCGCCACGAGGGAGTTCGCGAGCCCCTTCTCGACAACGGCCATGACGAAGGTCCCGGCAGAGGTCCCGGGAATTCCGTCTATGTGGACGAGGTGATTGAACTGAGATCGTCCCGAAACCCTCTGGCCTGTCCTGTCGCTTCCCTCAACGAGAACCTCGAGCACCGTGCCGACGAGGGCCTCGTTCGCCTGTAGCTGCAGAGCCTGCTGGTGGTCGTTGAGCAGGACGAGGCGCTCCTGCGCGACGCGGACCGGGACGTCCTGGTCCCACCGTGCCGCGGCCGTTCGGGGTCGAGGCGAATAGGTGAAACAGAAGATCGACGAGAACCGGACTTCATCCAGGACGCTGATCGTCGCGGCGAAGTCCTCGTCGGTTTCGCCCGGGAACCCGACGATGATGTCGGTCGACATGGCGATTCCCGGGATGGCCGCGCGGAGCCGGCCGACGAGGTCGAGGTACTCGCCTCGGGTGTACTGGCGTTTCATCCGACCGAGAATGCGATCGCTCCCTGACTGGAACGGCAGGTGGAGAGCCGGACAGACGACGGGGCTCTCGGCCATGGCGGTGATCAGGCCGTCGTCGAAGTCCCTGGGGTGGGACGTGACGAAGCGAAGTCGCCGCAGGCCGGCTATCCCGGAGATGGCTCTCAGGAGTGTCGAGAGCCGCTCGCCCGTGTTCGGGTCGGTGTAGGCGTTCACCGTCTGCCCGAGGAGCTCGATCTCGACGACGCCTTCACCGACGAGACGTCTGCACTCGTCGACGATCTCCACGAGGCGACGGTTGCGTTCCCGCCCGCGAGTCATGGGAACGACGCAGAACGTGCAGTTCTTGTTGCACCCCTCGACGATCGTGATCGAGGCGCGATGGGCGAGCGTTCTGGCGACGGCTCCGGGTGTGTAGGCGACCTCGTCCATGTCGAAGCCCACTTCGATGGGACGGTCACGCTCCTTCACGGCTCTCCGGACGATGGACGGGAGAAGCTCGATTCGCCCGGTACCGAGAACGAAGTCGACGGCAGGCGAACGCCGGAGGATCTCCTCCCCTTCCTGCTGAGCGACGCAACCGCAGACGCCAAGGAGGAGACCGGGCCTGGCCCGTTTTCGAACGGCAATTCGACCCAGGTAGTCGTAGACCTTCTGTTCCGCCCTGTCTCTGACGGAGCAGGTGTTGAGAAGTACGAGATCCGCTTCGTCCGGAGACGTTGCCTCAACGTACCCCTCGCGGGCCATCAGCCCGACGAAACGCCGGCTGTCCAGTTCGTTCATCTGGCAGCCCCAGGTCTCCACGAAGACGGTCCTGCGGGCCGGCTCCATCGACGGGACCGAGTCCTCGTCCGTCGGATCGTTCTTCAGCGCAGCCATCCCGGAGGTGTTCCGCTCTTCCTGGCTTCTTCCTCGAGCTCGGCAAGGCCCGCTCGCGCGGCATCGGCTTCGACCTCCAGGAGGCGGAGCTTCTCCTTCGCCTGGTCCCAGGCGGGGCGGATGACGCGTTCCCTGTAGTTCCCGTCACTCCACGCGTAGAAGTCGTTCTCGAGGCGCTTCGCGTCTTCTCGAGCGGCAGCCAGCCCGGCGTCCGCAAGCTCGATCCGTTGCCTTGCGATTCTGGCGCGCCTTTGCCAGTCCGCTTCCGTTCGACCGCTGGCATCCCTGTACTCGGGATTGACCAGAGGGCCGGGAGTCGGTGTAGGCGGGGCCTTCGAACTGGGCTTCGGTTTTGCCGATCCCGTAATGGTGATCGATGCTCCGGTCGGGGTTGGCGCGCCTTTTCGAAGGGACTCGTTCGTGATCACGACTCCCCGCGAAGGTCCCTTTGAGGAGGAGACTTCTTCGTCTTGCGCCTTTCTTGCGGCGCCAGCGAGCGATCCAGGACCGGGTGCAGCACCCGTCGGTGTCGGAATCGGGAGGACCCCGAAGCTTCCCCCTCGGAGCTTCCTCGCCGTCTTGCCCGGCGGTGTAGGGGTCGGTTCCTCGGCTGCGAGAACGATGGATGCGAGCAGTGCAAATGCGGTGAACACGAGAGAAGCACGGTGTTTCATGGCTGCGACGTACCTTCCCGCCCGTAACGGTCTTCGAGGCGGACGACGTCGTCCAGTTCAGGGCTGGAGACCTCGACAACAAGGACGTCGCCTGCACTCGCGAACATTCGATGACGGGTTCCAGGAGTGACGTGGAACGTCTCTCCAGGCTCGAGGGAAAGCACAACGCGCTCCCCTCCGGCTTCCGTTTCCATTCCGAGGATTCCCGCGAGTACGTGAATCGTCTCTTCCTTCTTCTCGTGATACTGAAACGACAACGTTTCGCCGTTGCGGATCGAGATCAGCTTGCCGGCGTATCGCCCGTTGGCGGCGAAGACCCGTTCGCTCCCCCAGGGCTTGACCACTATCTTGTCCGTCGTCTTCATGCATTCACCGCCGCGCGAGTCTCGGGATCGCCGCTCAACAGGGTCTCGGCCTCTCTCGCCAGCAGCGCGGCGACATCGTCGGGCGTCGAAAGGGAGAGCGCGGCGCGTGCCATCCGGGATGCGTCAGCCGCCGAGGCGCAGCGGGCGACGTCCTTCAGGAGAGGAACGGAACGTGGGCCCATCGAGAACTCCCGAATGCCGAGGCCGAGGAGGAGAAGGAACAGGGCCGGGTCGGCAGCCATCTCGCCGCAGACGGCGAGGGGCTTGCCCGCAGCTCGGGCCGCCTCCTGCACCCTGGCCACGAGGCGGAGCATCGCCGGATGGTGCGGCCGGAAGATGTCCGACACGGCCTCGTTCGCCCGGTCCGCCGCGAGGGTGTATTGCGTCAGGTCGTTCGTGCCGAGGGAAAGGAAATCGACTTCCGGAGCTATCAGGTCAGCGGTGAGCGCCGCCGAGGGGACCTCGATCATGGCTCCGATCGGTACGCTGTGGGGGACCGCGATTCCGCGCTCGAGGAGCTCCTGCCTTGCTTCCTCGACGAACGTTCTCACCCTGCGAACGTCTTCGACTCCGGCCACCATCGGAACGAGGATTCTGAGATCCCCTTCGGAGGCCACCGACAGCAGCGCACGGAGCTGAGTCCGGAACATCTCGGGGTGGCTGAAGCAGAGGCGGACCCCACGCAGGCCGAGGACGGGGTTCTCCTCGGCACCCGAGAGGTGGCGGGCCCCCTTCTTTCCCCCGAGGTCGTAGGTTCGGATGACGACGGGTCTGGGCGCGAGCCGCACCACGACATCCCTGTAAATGGCCGCCTGGGTCGCCTCGTCCGGGAACTCCATGCCGGCGCCCGAGAGGTAGAGGAACTCCGAGCGGAAGAGGCCGACGCCGTCCGCGCCGTATTCGAAGACGTCCGGGACCTCCCGGACGAGCTCGATGTTGGCCCGAATCGAGACCTCCTGGCCATCCCGCGTCCGGGTGAGGCCGGAGACGCTTCGCTCTTTGAGGGAGTGCTCTCGGGTCGCGTCGCGCCCCTGCCGCTCCCGGAAGAGGGCGAGGACGTCTTCCGAGGGCTCCCGCCAGACGACTCCCTCGCGACCGTCGACGATGAGCCGGTCACCGTCTCCGATGGAGGCGAGGAGCTTGGGGATCGCCACGACGGCCGGAATGCCGAACGAGCGGGCGAGGATCGCGGCATGCGACGTCTTGCCCCCGCGCTCGGTCACGAACGCGACGACCTTGTCGCGCGGAATCCGCACGGCGTCCGACGGGGTCAGCTCGTCCGCGACGAGGACACAGGAGTCGCCGGTGAGGGAAGCGAGCCGGTCTACGGCTGCCTCTCCCTCCCCGAGGCTCCTTCGCAGGATCGCCGCCACGTCGTCGAGGTCTGAGGCCCGAAGGGCGAGGTCCTGGTCGGGCAGGTCCCTCAGGCGCGCCGCGAGCGCGTCGGCAACGACTTCCACGGCCCATTCGGCGTTGACCCTTTCGATCCGGATCTTCTTCTCGATCGGACCGAGGAAAGACGGGTCCCTGAGGAAGAGGGCGTGCGCCTGGAAGATCGCGGCGTACTCCCTGCCCAGTCGCTCCTCGACCTGCCCCGCCATCTCGCCGATCTCCCGGATCGCCGACTCCACCGCCAGGCGAAGCCTTTCGAGCTCGGTCGGTACCTCCTCGGAGTCGAGGTCACGCCGTGGCGACGAGTCGGCGCGAACGAGCCATACGGCTGCCCGACCGACGGCGATTCCCGGAGACACGGGAATCCCGGAGAGCGAGAGAGACCGCTTCATGAGCAGCGATTGTAGCCTTCCGCGGAGCTACTCCGACTCGTCGAACCGCCTCTCGACGAGGTCCGACAGCGCCGACATCGCTTCGACCTCGTCGACCCCTTCCGTCCGGACCACGATGGGCGTTCCCTTGCCGGCGGCGAGGAGAAGCAGTCCGAGGATGCTCTTGCCGTCGACGTCCTCTCCGTCCCTCGACAGGGTGATCCGGGCGCTGTAGTGGGCGGCCGTGTGGACGAGCTTCGCAGCTGCGCGCGCGTGCAGGCCGAGCCGGTTCTTGAGGACGACCGTCTTCTCGATCACGCGGGACGTTTCTCCGTCTCCATCAGCTCTCCGGCCGCGACGATGGCGCGGCGCCCCTTCTCGACGAGCGTCCTCGCCATCTCGGACGGCTCTTTTCCCTCGCGCGCGAGGGCCCGGGCCTTCATGACCATGGGCAGGTTGACCCCTGAGACGATCTCGATCCTTCCCTTCTGCAGGAAGGCAAGGGCGAGGTTCGAGGGAGTGCCACCGAACATGTCGGTCAGGAGAACGACGCCCCGGCCGCGGTCGGCCTGCGCGATCGCTTTCTGGAGGCGCTCGCTCGCGCGCTCGGGGGCCTCGTCCCACGCGAGGGAAAGGGCTCCGAGCGGCTCTTCCTGATCTGGCTCGAGGACACCCACCGTCTCCTTCAACGCTTCCGCGAGCGGACCGTGAGAAAGCAGGAGGATGCCGACGTTCGCGTTCGGCGCGGGCGCCGTGGCCGGAGCTTCGGGGTTCTTCATGGTCCTTCCCGGGTGTCGTCGCGGTGGGCGATCCGAACGGGATAGCCGGAGGCGGCGAGGTCCCGGCCGAGGCGCTCGGCGATGTAGACGGAACGGTGACGCCCCCCCGTGCAGCCGACGCCGATCGTCAGGTAGGCGCGGTTCTCCCGGCGGTAGTTGGGGAGGCAGAAGAGGAGGAACTCCAGGAGGCGCCGGTAGAACGGGGCCGTGGAGCCCCCCTCCTCGATGAACCGAGCCACGTCGGGGTCGCGGCCCGTCCTAGGCCTCAGCTCGGGGACGAAGTGGGGATTCGCGAGAAATCGCACGTCGAAGCAGAGATCGATCGACGGCGGAACGCCGTGCTTGAAACCGAACGAGACGATCGACACGGCGAGAACGCCCAGGTCGCCAGGCGCCCGAAAATGCTCGGCGAGGACGGAGCGGAGCTCGTGGACCGTCATCGCCGTCGTGTCGAGGACGAGGTCGGCCTTCTCCTTCACCTCGGCGAGGAGGCGGCGCTCCCAGGCGACCGCCTCGGTGAGAGTTCGTTCCTGGGCGAGCGGGTGCGGGCGGCGCGTTTCCGAGAAGCGCCGGAAGATCGTCGAATCATCCGCGTCGAGGAAGACGACGGTGACGGGAAGCAGCGTCCGCAGCTCGACCAGAAGGGCGGGGAATGCCTCTGCAAAACCGGGGTTGCGGACGTCGAGGACGACGGCCGTTCTCCCCTTCCGCCCTCCCCCCGACGCCGCTTCCTCGGTGAATCCACGAAGGAGCGACAGGGGGAGGTTGTCGATCGTGTTGTAGCCGATGTCTTCGAGGGCATGCGCCGCGTACGACTTCCCCGATCCCGAGAGCCCGGTGACGACGAGAAGGCGCTGCTCGCCGGCGGCTTCGTTCATGCTTCTCCCGCCCAGAATCGCTTGCGGGGCATCTTTCTCCTCTCACGATCGGAGGCGGTGCGACGGGCGATCTCCTCGTGGACCCGGGCGGCCATCTCCTTCGCGGCGTTGTAGCCGCGCCTCTTCAGGAGGTGGTTGCGGGCCGCGATCTCGACCAGGAGGGCGACGTCGCGCCCGGTGGCGACCGGCATCCTGACGAGAGGGACGGCGACGCCGAGGATCGTCTCGGTCTCCTCGTCGAGGCCGAGCCGATCGTACTCGACCCCCTCGACCCAGTGGGAGAGCCGGATGACGAGCTCGACGGTGTGCCGCTCGAGGACGGCCGCGACGCCGAAGAGGAGAGGCACGTTGACGATGCCCAGACCCCGCAGCTCCATGTGGTGGCGGATGACCCCGGCCGAGGATCCGACGAGGGCGTCGTTGTGGAACCGCTTGACGACGACCAGGTCGTCGGCGACGAGGCGGTGGCCGCGCTGGACGAGGGCGAGCGCGCACTCGCTCTTTCCGACCCCCGAGTCGCCCAGGAGGAGGGTGCCGAGCCCGCCGACCTCGACCAGGACGCCGTGAAGCGTCACGCGGGGTGCGAGTGACTCCTCGAGGAACGCCGTCAGTCCTTCGATGACGGTGCTCGTGAGGCGGGGCGTCGCGAAGAGCGGAACGTCCCTTTCCTGGCAGAAGCGCTTGAGGACGGCCGGCGGCCGGATCCCCTTCGTGACGATCACGCACGACATTCCCAGGGAGGTGAAGGCGTCGAACCGCTCCTTCACGACGCGCGGGGAGAGCGTCCTCAGATAGTCGAACTCGCTCTCGCCGAGAATCTGCACCCGCCTCGCTCTCACGTAAGGAAGGAACCCGGCAATGGCCAGCCCCGGTTTCTGGACGCGCGGCCATTCGATGGGCCGGTCCAGGCCGGCGCGCCCCGAGACGAGCTTCAGCCCGAGCGGCCCCAGAGCGGGCGACTCGAGGTCAGCCGCCCTGACCTGCGGCTTCGTCTCGGGAGGCGTCGGGAGCATCCAGGGGCCCCTGTCAGACCGGGGTCAGGATGACGACCGACCCGTCCTTGCGGCGATAGAGGATGCGAAGGACCTCGTCGGAGGGGTCCCGGTAGGCGAGGATCTCGCGCTTGCTGTGACTGAAGGCGTGAAGGGCGTCCTCGTCGAACATCCTGCGGGCCTCGCAGGTCTCGCTCCGGGGTGGCTTCTCCCGGGGCGGCACAGGGACCTCGGCCGGGATTGCGGATGCCGCGGCCTTGCGAACGCCGGAGACGGTGTGCTTCTTCTCTTCCTTGACGCGCGCCTTCGTCTTCTTCACCTGGGCGGCGACCCGGTCGAGGGCCTCCTGTACGGCGGTGAGCTGGTCGGCGGCGACGGCTTCCGCGGCCCAGGTTCTCTGTCGCGCCGAGATGGTCACCTCGACGAGGACGCCCCTCTTCTCGAGCCGGATCACGACCTTCGCATCGGCCTCCCGGGGGAGAACCTTGGCGAGCTTCTCGAGGCGTTTCTCGATCGTTTCTTTCGCCTTGGCATCGACGGTGAGACGGCGGGCCGTGATTTCGACTTTCATCGTGCCTCCTCGATATTCCTGCGTTGGGGCCTCACGCCGGCGGACCGGCTGGCCCACGCTCCACCTTGCGGATCGAGCTGGACGGGATGTGGAGCTCCTCGCGGTACTTCGCCACGGTCCTGCGGGCGATGTGGATCCCCTCGCGGGCGAGAAGCTCGGAAAGGCGCGCGTCGGAAAGGGGATGGGCCGAGTCCTCGGCTTCGACGAGGGCCCGGATCTTCCCCTTCACGGCGAGGGACGAGACGTCCTCCCCGGCCGAGGAGGTGATCGCCGAGTGGAAGAAGAACTTCATCGGCAGGAGGCCTCGAGGCGTCGCCATCCACTTGTTCGAGACGACGCGCGAGACGGTGGACTCGTGCATACCGATGTCGTCGGCGACATCCCTCAGGATCAGCGGTCTCAGGTGCGCCACACCCCAGTCCAGGTAGTCGCGCTGCTTGCGAACGATCGACTCGGCGACCCGGACGATCGTCCGCTTACGCTGGTCGAGGCTTTTCATCAGCCACTGGGCTGCCCGCATCTTCTCGCGCAGGTAGCTCCGACCCTCGCCGTCGAGGGCGCCGTTGCTCGAGAGGAGGAGGCGCCGGTAGAAGGACGAGACCTTCAGGCGGGGAAGGCCGTCGTCGTTGAAGAGGACGACGTAATCGTCGTCCACCTTCACCACCTGGACGTCGGGCTCGACGTAGATCGTCCTCGAAGAGTCGTACCTGCGGCCGGGCTTGGGGTCGAGGTGCTTCAGGATGTCGATCGCATGCTGGAGCTCTTCCACCGGAATGCTCATCTGCCGCGCCAGGACCGGGATCGCCTTGCTCGCCAGATCGGCGAGGCGGTTCGTGAAGAGATCCTCGAGGAGAGGTGTTGCCACACCTGCGGCGCGCGCCTGGATCAGGAGGCACTCGGCGAGATTCCGGGCGCCCACGCCCACCGGATCGAACGACTGGAGTAGCTCGAGCGCGAGCGCTGCCTCGGCCTCCGTGCACGGGATCGCCGTGCAGACCTCCGGAAGCGTCACGCGGAGATAGCCGTCCGCGTCCACGTTCCCGATCATGAAGGCGCAGGCCTCCCTCACGACCGCGGGCGCCTCCGAGACACCGAGCTGCTCGGCGAGATGCGAGTCGAGGCCGGGCGGTGCCTCGGCCCGATTCTCCAGGGAGAACTCCTCCCCTTCCTCGCTCATCCGCGGGGCGGTCGACGAGGTCCCCTCGAGGTAGTCGCCGAAGTAGGACTCGAGGTCGATCGCCTCGAAGGACGACTCCTGGGTCGACTCGGCCGGGATCTCCGCTTCGGCCGTTCCCGGAGCGGGTTCGGAAGGAGCCGCCTCGAACGGAACGGGGTTCCCGTCCTCCCAGCTCGGGCTGGCCGGGTCAGCGCCCTCCGGCCCGTCACCCGAGCGGTCGGGGGGGTCGCCTGCACCCTCCCTCTCCGGGGCCGCGCCGGTTTCCTCGGTCTCCGTCCCGGAGGGCCCGTCCGTCGTCTCGTCCTCCTCGAGGACCGGGTTCTCGACGATTTCCTGGGTGACGACGTCCTGGAGCTCCAGACGCGTCATCTGCAGCAGCTTGATGGCCTGCTGCAACGTCGGCGTCATGACGAGCCGCTGCGAGAGCTTGAGGGAGAGTTTCTGTTCGAGTCCCACGTTGAATGTGCGCGCCGGAAGGCGGGTTCGCTCCTGCGATTCTAGTCCAGCCGGAAGCGGTCTCCGAGGTAGACACGCCGGACCTCGGGGTCCTCGGAGAGAGTGACGGGAGAGCCGGTCCTGAAGATCACGCCTGCGTTGATGATGTAGCCGCGGTCGACGATGGCGAGGGTGTCCCTCACGTTGTGGTCGGTGATGAGGATTCCGATGCCGGACACGGCCAGCTCCCGGATGACGTGCTGCAGGTCGAGGACGGTGATCGGGTCGATTCCCGCGAACGGCTCGTCGAGGAGGAGGAAGCGAGGGGAGAGCGTCAGGGCGCGGGCGATCTCGAGACGCCTCCTCTCACCCCCGGACAGCGTGTCGGCGATGGACGTCGAGAGGTGCGAGAGCTTGAACCGGTCGAGCAGCTCGTGCGCCCGTTCGAGTCGCTCGTTCCTGTCGAGAGGGAGCGTCTCGAGGATCGCAACGAGGTTCTCGAGGGCGTTCATCTTCCGAAAGACCGACGCCTCCTGCGGCAGATAGCCGACGCCCCGCCTCGCCCGGCGGAACATCGCGAGCTCCGTGATCTCCTCTCCGTCGAGCAGAACGTGGCCGGCGTCCGGCTCGACGAGTCCGACGACGATCGAGAAGGTCGTCGTCTTCCCTGCTCCATTCGGGCCCAGAAGTCCGACGACCTCGCCCCCGTCCACGGTCAGGGAGACCCCGTCGACCACGGTGCGGCCCTTGTAGATCTTCTTCAGCCCCTCGGCCGCGAGGCGCGGGCGTGTCTGGGTCACATTCCCTCCGGCCGCAGGATCCCCTGGCTGGGGATTCCCGGACCCGTTTCCACGTCGACGCGGCCGCTTCCCTTCTGGAAGGTCAGTCGTGCGCCGGTCATCCGGTTTCCCTTCCCGTCAAAGGCCGTGGCGGGTTTCCCCTCCAGCGTGATCGCATCGGCCGCCGGCCGCCAGGTGGCCATGGATCCCTCGCCCCGGCGCTTGTCCGCTCGGTCCTCGACGACGACGTTTCCACGGGCCTCCGCGTAGTCGACCGTCCGGTCCGGTCCGAGGACGACGTCCGTCACGTCGGCCTTCATCACCCAGGTCCCCGAGCTGACGCTGGAGGAGCCCTCGATCCGCAGGAGGCGGTCGGCCTCGCGGTGCGTCAGAACGCCCCCGGACGCCGCCACCGTCTCCACGAGACCGGCTTTGGTCCTGGGATCGACCCTCCTCCGCCGGAAGGTCGTCCGGACGTTTCCCTCGGCCCGAAGCGACCGGTCCCGGTCGTCGAGGAGGAGCGACTGCGCCCTGAGGACGTTCTCCTCCTGCCAGGCCGTGACGTTTCCGGTCAGAAGGACCCTTCGATCCGCCGAGGTGACCCGGAGAAAGTCCGACTCGGACGAGACGGGCGCGCTGGAAGTACCGCCGAGAATCTCGGAACCCTCCCGGCCACGAAACGTCGTCCTGACGTTCCCGGCACCCTCGATTCTCTCGTCACGGCGAAACCACGTCAGGACGCTCGCCAGGACCCGGGTCCTGTCGTCTTCGTAGCGCGCCGGCTCCTCGGTCGTCCCAGCGAACACGGCACTCTCGTCCAGCATCCGGAGTGTGGCACGAGGCGCCCTGACGGACGTCACCGATCCTTCGGTCACGGTCACCCCGCCGTCGAGGACCGCCGTCTCGATCGTCCTCCCGTCGGGGCCGAACGAGAGCTGTCCGTTGCCAGCGGTGAGGAGCCGCGCAGCCGGGGCCGTCCTCGCACCCGGACGGTCCGGGCCTGCCGATTCGGCCAGGGAAAGCGGGCCAGGGACAGTCACGCGAGCGAGCTTTCCGCCGGTCAGAGTCGCCTCGAAAGAGCTCGCGACCGCTCGGCGGGCGCCCGTGAGGCCCTCCGGCGGAATGTCCAGGCGCGCCGGATTTCCCGTGAGCAGGAGATTTCCGGGAACGCCCGCCGCGTCCCGGCGAAGCTCCAGAGTTTCGCCTGCTGCCCGGATCGGGGTCGTCAGCTTTCCCCCCGGGGCGGGACTCAGGATCGCTTCGACCGAACCGCGGGCAGAGAGTCGGTCCGCCTCGCCGAGAGGCTCACGCTCGGCCTCGTCCCCTCTCAGGAGGAGCTCGTCCGTCTTCATGACGACGGTGCCGCGGGCAGAGAAGCCGCCGCCGCGCCGCAGGTCCACTTCTCTTGCGGACAGCGCGAACCGGCGCCCCTGGTCGTCCAGTCCCCCGAGTCGGACGTGGTTTCGGAAGCGAATGATCCCGGCGGACGTCTCCACGGAGCCCTCGAGGGCCGTCGCGACGAGCCCGTCGCGCAAGGCCGTCACGGGGCCCTCCGAAACGAGGAGCTTGTGTGTCGGGTCGTACTGGAAAGAGACGCTGCGAATTCCGACGCCTTCCCCGTCGATCCGAACGCCCTCGAAGACGCGGAACGCTTTCGTTGCGGGCACGAACTCGGCTCGGGGCGCGGCGACGACCGCGATCCGGCCCGTCGTCGCCTCGCGGCTCTGGAAGGTGACGTCCTTCAGCCGGAACATCCTGTCGGCTCCCTCGGCGAAAGCGATCGCCTCGGCGGCTCGCAGCCGGTAGACCTCCGCGTCTCCCTCGCTCTCGGAATAGTCGAAATCCTCGAATCGGAGGCGGTCGCGAATTCCCTGCGACTCGCGCAGGAGGGTCTCGGCCACCTCCTCCCGCGTCTCGAGGGTCCGCGCGCCGGATGGGCTGTACGAGAGGACGACGAGAAGCGGAAACCCGCCGAGCGCCAGGAAGGCGAGAGCGCGCCGGAGGAGCCTTCGCGTCCGGCCCGTCACGCGTCCCCCAGTCGAACCGCGTCGAGGATCGTCAATCCCGGCCGGCCGAGGAACGCGTCGTGGACCACGTTCGCGAGGATGCTCCACCTTCCCCGCCGCGCGGGTCCCGGAATCGATCCGAGGGACCAGCCGACGGCCTCGAGCCGGATCCCGTCGCTCTCGAAGGACACGCGGAGTCCTCGCTCCCCGACCGGTCGCCCACGGCCGTCCCACTCGAGGCAGGGCAGGAGAAAGAGGGGGCGCGGATTGCCCATCCCGTGGGGCTCCAGCCGGGAGAGCGCCTCGACGAGCGCGGGCGTCACCTCCGCCGGGGCGAGCTCCGTGTCGGCCTCGAAGACGACGCTCCACTCCTCGTCGTCGCGCGCCTCTGCAAATGCGGACTGTGCATCGTCGCGAAAGGCCTCGTAGCCCGCCGTCGAGATCGAGAGGCCGATCGCGGCGTGGTGGCCCCCGAAGTCGGCCGCGTGTCTCCGTGCGACGGGGGCGAGGCGGGCGAAGAGGGGCGTTCGCCCGCAGGTCCGTCCGCTCCCGCCGGTGCGGCCGTTCTCCTGCGAAAGAAGGAGCACCGGGCGATGGAGGGCCTGAGCGACTCTCGACGCGGCGATCCCGAGGACACCGCGATGCCAACCCTCGTCCGGCGTTCCGGCCTCGACGACGAGCGCGTCCCGGCCGGCATCGAAGGTCCTCTCCAGGCGTTCGAAGGCGACGGCGACGACCTTCTCCTGCATCCTCCGCCGTTCCGTGTTGGCGGCCTCGATCTCGTCTGCGAGGACGTTCGCCCGGGCGGCGTCGGCCGTCGTGAGGAGCTCGAGGGCCCGAAAGGCGTGATCGATACGTCCCGAGGCGTTCAGGCGCGGCGCGATCCGGAAGGCGACGTCGTGGACCGAAGGACTCTTCCCGGCCCTGACGGAACAGCGCGCGAGGAGAGCCGTCAGCCCGGGCGAGCGGGGCTCGGCCAGGCCGGCCAGGCCCCAGGACGTCAGGACGCGGTTCTCCCCGGTGAGAGGAACCATGTCTGCGATCGTCGAGAGCGCCGCCACTTTCGCGAGGGACGCCATCCAGGACCGCACGGCGGCGTCCGAAAGCCCGACGCGCGCCCCATCGGTCCTGAGGAGGGCCTCCGAGAGCTTCCATGCGATGCCGGCTCCCGCCAGCTCCTTGAATGGATAGGGACAGCCGTGGATTTTCGGGTTGAGAAGGACCGCCCCCCTCGGCAGCTCTTCGGACGGGAGGTGATGGTCGGTCACGACGACGAAGACGCCGCGGGCGACGGCCTCGCGAATCGGGTCGACGGCGGTGATTCCGCAGTCGACCGTGACGATCCCCTCCGGAGCGTGCTCGTCGAGGACCCGGCGCAGCGTCTCGGGCCTCAGGCCGTAGCCGTCGCGTAGCCGGTGGGGGACGAACGGGATCGCGTCGGCCCCGAGCCTCTTCAGCGTCGTGGTGAGGATCGCGAGCGCGCCGATGCCGTCGCAGTCGTAGTCGCCGAAGACGACCACGCGGCCTCCGCGTCTGGCGGACGCGGCGAGGAGCTCGACGGCCTCCGGCATTCCTCCCATTCCGAACGGATCGTGAAGCGTCTCGATGCCGGGCGCGAGCCAGGCGCCCGCTTCGCCGGTCGAGGTGATCCCGCGAGCTGCCAGGACGCGCGCCACGGCCTCGGGGATGCGCAGCTCGCGGGCGAGGAGTCTCGCTGCGCCCGCGTCCTGCAACCGGAGTGAGCGCGAGACGCGGGGCGGCGGAAAGGCCGGGGTCACCGGGAGGCCGCGGTCCCCTCCCAGGCCCCCAAGCGGCGGAACTTCGCGTAGCGGGCTTCGAGGAGGGTTTCGGTCGGGAGCGAGGAGAGGCGGTCGAGATGGCGGACGAGGGCGCGCCCGACCGCGTCGATCGTCGCAAGGGGGTTCGAATGGGCTCCGCCGGGCGGCTCGGGGATCACCTCGTCGGCCACGCCGAGGGCCTTGCAGTCGGCGGCGGTCATCCTCATCGCCTCGGCCGCCTCCCGCGCTCGAGCCTGGTCCTTCCAGAGAATCGCGGCACAGCCTTCGGGCGAGATCACCGAGTAGACCGAGTGCTCCAGCATCAGGATGACGTCGGTCACGCCGATTCCGAGTGCGCCGCCGGAGCCCCCTTCCCCCGTCACCGTCGCGACGATCGGGACCCCGAGACGGGACATCTCCAGGAGGTTCACGGCGATCGCTTCCGAGACCCCGCGCTCCTCGCTCTCGATGCCGGGATAGGCGCCGGGCGTGTCGATGAACGTGAGAACCGGCCGGCGGAACTTCTCGGCGAGCTTCATGACCCGGAGGGCCTTCCGGTACCCTTCGGGTCTCGGCATGCCGAAGTTGCGGCGGATCTTCTCCTTCGTGTCCCGCCCCTTCTGGTGGCCGACGACGGCGACCGTCCTCTCGCCGAGGACTCCGAAGCCGGCGACGATCGCGGGGTCGTCCGCGTACGTCCGGTCGCCGTGCAGCTCGACGAAGTCCCGCAGTAGAACCCGTACGTAGTCGAGCGTGAAAGGTCGAGCCGGGTGGCGCGCGACGAGGGTCTTCTGCCAGGGAGTCAGGTTCGCGTAGATCTCGGCCGAGATCTTCTCGAGTCGGGTGGAGAGTTTTCGGATGGCCTTGTCCCGGGCGGGGCTCTCGGGATTCTGGCCGAGCTCGGCAATCCGGACCCTCAACCGCTCCAGCGGCTCCTCGAAGCGGTTCTCGTCGCTCACCCCCGCAATGTACCAGACCGCCGGGCTCTGACCGTCAGAGGAGGCTCTGCGGATCGCGGTCGAGGCGGGGGGCGGCGTCCAGCGCACCGAGCTTCTCCCCCGCCTCGGCGAGCGCCTCGCGCGATTCGGACTTGATCAGGAGCTGGACCCTGTAGAGCCCCTTCAGCCTCTCCAGCGGAGCGGGGGCGGGACCGAGAAGGCGAAGCCGGGGCAGACAGGCGATCGTCGCCCGCCCGATCCGGGCTGCTGCCTCCGCTTCGGGCAGCTCCTTCGCCGTCCAGAGCGCGAGAAGGAGGTGGGAGAAGGGCGGGTAGGTGAAGGTCCTCCGGAACCGAAGCTCCGTTTCCGCGAAACGGGGGTGGTCCTGCGCCACGGCCGCCGCGATCGCCTCGTGCTCCGGCCGCGCCGTCTGGACCGCGACGACCCCGGGCCTCTCCCCTCGTCCCACCCGGCCGGCCGCCTGCGTCACGAGCTGGAACGTCCGCTCGGCGGATCGGAAGTCAGGAAACGAGAGGAGCGCATCGGCGTCGAGGACCGCAAGGACCGTCGCGTTCGGGAAGTCGTGCCCCTTTGCCACCATCTGCGTCCCGAGGAGGGCCTTCGCCGTTCCCGATTCGAAGTCGGCAAGGACTCGGGCCGCCCCTCCCCGCCTCGAGGCGGCGTCGCGGTCGAGGACGGCATACGGGATCCCCGGAAAGACCTCTTCGAATCGCTCGGCGAGACGTTCGGTCCCGAACCCGACCGGCATCAGGACCTCCGAGCCGCAGGCCGGGCAGGCCCGCGGGCGCGGGACGAAGTCGCCGCAGTAGTGACAGAGGAGCCGCTCGCCCCGGCGATGGTACGTTCTGGCGACCGAGCACGAACCGCAGCGGAAGTCGTGCCCGCAGGCCCGGCAGAGGAGAGACGGCGAGAAGCCGCGGCGGTTCAGCAGGACGATGGCCTGCTCCCCCCTGTCGAAGGCGCCCTGCAGCAGCTCGATGGTCCGCGAGGCGAAGAGGACCCGGCCGTGGTCTCCGGGGCGGGCCGGCTCGCCGCGGAGGTCGACGACCTCGACCGCGGCCCGGCCGCGCGCCGTGGGCCGGTCCGGCAGAACGAGGCGGACGAGCCCGCCGTCGCGGGCGGACTGCTCCTGCTCCATGGAAGGTGTCGCCGAACCGAGGAGAAGGACCGCCGACTCGCCGTGGGCTCGAACGCGCGCGACCGTCCGAGCATCGTAACGGGGGGCTTCGGCCTGCTTGTACGACGCGTCGTGCGCTTCGTCGACGACGATCAGGCCGAGGCGTGGAAGGGGTGCGAACACGGCCGAACGCGGTCCCACGACCGCGTCCACCTCTCCACGGCGGGTCCGCTCCCACGCGGCCGCCCGTTCGCCGTCGGAGAGACCGCTGTGGAGGAGCGCGACGCGCTTCCCGAAGCGGGCGACGACACGCCGGATGAGCCCCGGCGCGAGCGCGATCTCAGGTACGAGGATGATCCCCTGCCGTCCGAGCGCAATCGACGCCTCGAGCGCGGCAAGGTAGACCTCCGTCTTCCCGCTTCCGGTCACACCGTCGAGGAGGAACCGGGCCTCGACGCCCCGGGCGAGGGCCGTCCGGATGGCCTCGACGGCCTCCTGCTGCGCGGAGGTCGGGACGATCGGGAGGGCGGGCCGGAGGGGAAGGGCATGAGCGGCGGCGTCCGCCGGGCGCTCCTCCTCGACGACCGCGACGAAACCGTCCTTCACGAGGGCCCCCAGGACTGCGGGCGTCGCCCCCGCGATGCGGAGCTCGGTCGCCGAGGCTGGTCGGCCGAGCGCGACCAGGTGGGAGAGGGCATTTCTCTGCTTCGGCTTGCGTGCGAGGCGCGGGTCGCCGGCGGCTCCCCGTGCGACCCAGCTCTTCGTGAGCGGCGGCCGGGCCGCCTTCATTTCCTCGGAAGGGATCCGGACGAGGCCCTCGTCCAGAAGCGCGCGGAGCGCCCTCGCGAGACCGCGGCTTCCGAGACGAGCGGAGAGCTCGAGCTGAGTGGCTCGCCCGGCCTCCACGAGGACCGCCAGGACTTCCGCGGACCTGCCTTCCCGCGGCTGGGCTCCGACCGACCTGTTCGTCGGGACATACGAAGCCTGCCCGAGGTCGAGGAGGCGGCCGGGGACGGCCGCGCGGAGAAGCTCGCCCGGCGGGGCGAAGTAGTAGGCCGATGCCCTGAGGAGGAGGCCGACGAAGGACTCCGGAAGGAACGGGGTCTCGTCGAGCAGGGAAAGGACCTCCCTCTCGGTCGTCCCCACGGGCGCGGCCACAGCCTCGCCGGGAGCAACGAGCCCCGTCAGGATTCGGGTCCCGAACGGCACGGCAAGCCGTGTGCCGGCTTCGGGCCGTGCCATCTCCGAGGGAAGGAGGTAGGTGGCGAGCTGCGGGAATCCGGTCGGCAGCAGGACCGCGACGCGTCGGGCGGTCTCGTCCGGAGCCACGGTGTCAGGCCGTCGTGCCGACCCGGCCGTCCGGCTCGGTCCAGGGCTCGCCGTCTTCCCCTTCACTTCCGGCGTCGACGTCGATGAACCGCCTCTCGGCCGGGACCCACCGCAGGCGCCGGGACACGTCCCGTTCCACGTCCTCCGTGACGATCAGGACCGACCGGTCGATGGTCAGGTCGCCTCCCGAGAGCAGGAGACCACGCTCGACCCAGATCGGAGGCGAAAACCCTTCGGTCGTCCCGAAGAAGACCGCCACGTCGAAGAGTGGTTCCGGCCCCTCGCGACGGAGAAAGGCCTGCGCGAAGTCGAGCCGGCCATCGGCGTCGAAATCGCCGCGGACGAAATAGGGCCGGTAGTCGCCGTACAGGTCCCGCAGGTCGTCGCGGGCTTCCGAATCGGCCGCATCCTCGTCCATCGCGGGCCGCAGCCCGGAAACGACGGCGGACGAAACGGCCTTCTCCTCCAGGGGCGTCCGCCCGGACACGGCGGTTACCGGGACCGGCCCGAGGCGGGGGGAGGTGAACCGCGCGGCACCCGCAGGCGGAACGACGACGAGCGCGATTCCGAATGCAGCGAAGAGGCCGACGAGGAGCGGACCGAGGATCCTGCGCACGCTCACGAAACGGGATCCCCCTTCTTCCGGGGAACAGGAAGGCCCAGCTTGTGGAGGACCTGCTGAAGGTCTTCCCATGCCTCCTTTTTCCTGTCCGGCTGGCGGAGCAGGAAGGAGGGGTGGTAGGTCGGCATCACGGGGATCCCGCCACGGCTTCCCCACCGTCCCCGGAGCCGGCTGATCGGCTCCTCGGTCTCGAGAAGAAACTGTGCGGCGAACTTCCCGAGGGCCACCAGGACCGATGGCTTCACGAGGTCGATCTGCGCGTCGAGGTACGGGCGGCAGCTCGCGATCTCCGACGGCTCCGGGTTCCGGTTCCCGGGCGGCCGGCACTTCAGCACGTTCGCGATGTAGACGTCACCGCGCGACAGACCCATCCCGGACTCGACCATCTTCGTCAGGAGCTGTCCCGCCCGACCCACGAAAGGCACACCCGTGGCGTCCTCGTCGGCGCCGGGAGCTTCCCCCACGAACATGAGCCGGCTCCGGCCCGTGCCGTCCGAGAAGACGGTCTGCGTCCGGGTCCGGCAGAGTCCGCAGAGCTGGCACGAGGCCACGGCCGCCTGAACCGAGGGCAGATCCGGAAAGGGACTCGGCCCGGACACCGGAGCGCCCGGCTCGACCGACGGAGCCGTCGGCGGCACGGTCCCGGCGCTGCGCGGAACGGTCAGGGGATGGGCGGCAGCCACTTCGGGCGCCGGTGTCGCGGTGCGTTTCGGCAGATGGACCTCCCGGACGCCCAGGTCTCGGAAGTACCCGAGGGCAGCGCTCAGCGCGTCGCTACGTCGGGGTCGGCGGGTCCGTGTGGGCATCTTTCGTCGAGAAGCGCGGCGAGGCGCTCGAGTATGCGCGCGGCGACGATCGCCTTGGCGGCACGCGGGACGGAAACCGGGTCCGACTCGCCGGCAGCGAGCAGGAGTACTTCGTTCTCCTCGCTGTCGAAGCCGATACCGGGACGGGAGACGTCGTTGGCGACGAGGAGATCGGCCCCCTTGTCGAGGAGCTTCCGGCGGGCGTTCCCGGCGAGGTCGTCCGTCTCCGCAGCGAACGCGACGACGACCTGGCGGTCCGTCCGCACCTGTCGCACGGCGGCGAGGATGTCGGGCGCGAGGGCGAGGCGGATCTCCGGAATCCCGCCCGCTCGCTTGATCTTCCGGGGCGTGAACGCTTCGGCCTGGAAGTCGGCCGGCGCGGCCGCCATGACGAGGGCGTCCGCGAACGGCAGCTCGGCGAGAACGGCCTCGAGCATCTCCGATGTCCTTTCGACCCTCACGAGCCTCACGTTCGGGGGCGGGTCGATGGAGACGGGACCAGATACGAGAACGATCTCGGCGCCCCGCTTTTCGGCTTCGCGGGCGAGGGAGTAGCCCATGCGTCCCGAGCTCCGGTTCGTCAGGAACCTCACCGGGTCGATCGGTTCGCGCGTCGGGCCGGCGGTGACGATGACCCGGCGCCCGGCAAGACTCCTCGAGACCCTCGCGGCGCCGAGGACGGTCTCGACGATCCGGAGCGGAGCCGCCATCCGGCCCGGACCAACGTCGCCGCAGGCGAGGTCTCCCGACTCCGGGTCGACGACGACGGCGCCGCGTCCGCGCAGAATTCGGAGGTTCTCCTGCGTCGCGGGATGAGCCAGCATCCAGGTGTTCATCGCCGGTGCGACGACGATCGCCTTCCGGTGGGCGAGGGCGTACGTGGAGAGCGCCTCGTCGCCGATCCCTCGGGCCATCTTCGCCAGGACGTCGGCGGTCGCCGGAGCCACCGCCAGGACCTCGCCCCACCGCGCCAGCTCGATGTGATCCACGGCGCCGGATGCTGGGTCCCAGAGGTCGGCGACGACGGGGGCCTTCGAGAGGACCGAGAGCGTGAGCGGCGTGATGAAGCGCTGGGCGGCGGGAGTCATCAGGACGCGAACGCCCGCCCCCCGTTCGACCAGGAGGCGGACGATCTCCGCGGCCTTGTAGGCCGCAATGCCTCCGCTGACGCCGAGCAGGACGCGCGGAACCGGAGTGGCGCCTCCGCTCACGCCGCGGCGCTACGGCGTGATGAGGGGAAGCGGATCGACCATCTCGGCCGGCACGCCTTCGCCCTCGGCCTCGGACTCGGTGGGCCGCTGACCCAGCTGCCACTTCACGAGTCCACCGTCCACTTCTGCGAGCGCGATGCGTGAGAACTTCGTGTGCTTCGTCTCGATCTTGGGACGGGCGCCCAGCATCAGCTGCTCGGCGCGGCGGGAGGCAATGTGGACGAGCCGGAAATTCGACTCGATCAGGGGCGTGCTCGGGGTCGTTTCGGGGGATTCCGTCATCGTGTCGGCTCCGGGCTCTTCGTTCGTCATTCGGTCTCCCGTTCGCAAGATCACCCGCATCATGCGGGAAAAGTCCTCAAAATGGCCTCGAGCCGTTCCTGCCGTCTCCGGCGACTCGACCGGCGGGCCACGACAATGGACCGCAATTCATCTACGGCCGCGTCGAGGACATCGTTGATTATCGCATAGTCGTATTCGCCGAACTCCCCCATCTCCCGGGCGGCCGCCTCCAGACGCCGGACGATGGAATCGGGGGAGTTGTGCCCCCGGGCCTCGAGGCGGGCCTCCAGGACCTGTCGGGAGGGTGGAAAGACGAAGACCTTGACGACGTCGGGCATGCGCGAACGGACCTGGCGAGCCCCCTGGACGTCGATGTCGAGGAGAACGTCGATACCGGCCGCCAGGCGAGGCTCGACCTCGCCCCGCGAAGTGCCGTACCGGTGTCCGTCGTAGACGGCGTGCTCGAGGAATCCATCCCGGAAGACGAGGGACTCGAACTCCTCCGGCGAGACGAAGTGGTACTCCCGGCCGTGGACCTCGCCGGGCCGGGGAGCTCGCGTCGTGTGGGAGACGGAGAAGTGGATGGATCCGGCGAAGACGGGATCGGCCAGGATCCGGCGGATGAGCGTCGTCTTCCCGGCTCCGGAAGGGGACGAGACGATGAAGAGGTCTCCGGCGGGTCTCAAGGTCACTCCACGTTCTGGATCTGTTCCTTGAACGCTTCCACGTCCGACTTCAGGTCGAGAAGGACGCGCGTGAGAGGAAGCTCGCGCGCCTTCTGGCTGCTCGTGTTCGCCTCACGGTGAAGCTCCTGGGCGAGGACGTCGAGCCGCTTGCCCGATGCCGGCCCTCCTTCCATCAGTCGTCTCGCCTCGACGAGGTGCGCCCGGAACCGGTCGATCTCCTCGGTGATGTCGGCGCGGTCGGCCAGGAGAGCGACCTCCTGGGCCAGGCGTGCCTCGTCGAGAGGGACTCCTGCCGCCAGCTTTGCCACCCGTTCGCGAAGCTGGGCCAGGAGCCTCTCGGACAGCCCGTCCCGCGCCTCGGAAACGCGGGCGATCCCCGACTCCAGGCGGTCGAGGATCACGCCGAGGGCGTCCGCCGTCGCCTCGCCCTCGCGGCGGCGGGACGCATCGAAATCGTCGAGCGCGCCGCGGGTCGCGTCGAGGATCGCGGTCCCGAGCGATTCGCCCGCCTCGTCCTCGGCGACGCGGACGACGCCCGGCAGCGAGAGCAGGTCACGGGCCGACAGCTCGCCCGGGAGCGCGTTCACCTCCGCGAGCCGCCGCCACTCCTGGGCGTAGCGGCCTGCCGTGGCGCCGTCGATCGAGACCGCGCCTCCCGCCGGCTTCGACACCCGCACCGAGAGGTCGACGTGCCCCCGCGCGACGGCCGAGGAGACGAGCTTGCGCAGCGGCGCCTCGAGAGCTCCGAGGTCGTCCCTCATCTTCAGCGACAGGTCGAGGAAGCGGTGGTTGACGCCCCGGACGGTGATCGAGATCTGGGTCCCGTCGGGAAGGACGGACTGGGCGCGCCCGAAACCGGACATCGACTTCACGTGATCTTCTCCTCTTCGAAGGCCGCGAGGTCGTGCAGCCTCCGGTAAACGCCTCCGAGCGCCAGGAGCTCGGCATGGCGGCCGCGCTCGACGAGCCGGCCGCGATCGAGAACGACGATCTGGTCGGCACGCCGCACCGTCGAGAGACGGTGGGCGATCACGAGAGTCGTCCTGCCGGCCATGAGGCGCTCGAGAGCGTCCTGCACCGCCCGCTCGCTCTCTGTGTCGAGAGCCGACGTCGCCTCGTCGAGAATGAGGATCGGCGGGTCCTTGAGAAGAGCCCGGGCGATGGCGAGCCTCTGCCTCTGCCCTCCCGAGAGCCGGCCGCCGGCCTCCCCGACGGGAGTGTCGAGCCCCTTCGGGAGGGCGTCGACGAACGCCATCGCGTTTGCTGCGGCGAGGGCCGCGCGAATCCGCTCCTCCGGGACGTCCGGGAGTCCGTAGGCGACGTTCCTGCGGACCGTGTCGTCGAACAGGACGACGTCCTGTGTCACGAGAGCCATCGCCCCGCGCAGTGAGACGAGCGACACGTCGCGGACGTCGACGCCGTCGATGGCGATCCTCCCGCCGGTCACGTCCATGAAGCGAGGCAGGAGGTTCGCGAGGGTCGTCTTCCCCGCTCCCGAGGGGCCGACGAGCGCCGTCACCGAGCCGCGCGGGACGGCGAGATCGACGTTCGACAGGACGTCGGGGCCGCCCGGGTACGCGAACGACACGTCCTCGAAGCGGATCCCGTCCTCGAACGGACCGAGCGGCGCCGCGCCCGGCCGGTCGACGACGAGGACAGGCTCGTCGAGGACCTCGAAGAGGCGTCGCGCCGAGGCGAGCGCCTGCTGCAGCGCGAGGTTGATCCTGGTGGCGCGCTTGAACGGCTGGTACATCATCACCAGCCCGACGCCGAACGAGATGAACGCGCCGAGAGTCATGGTCCCGGCTTCGATCCGCCTGCTCGCGTAGCCGAGGAGAACGAGGAAGGCGAGGACCGAGGCGGTCTCGACGAGAGGCGAGGAGAGCGCCATCACCCGCGCCCCCTTCCGGAGGAGGCGGAACGTTCGCTCGTTCACCTCACCGAAGCGGTCGGCCTCGTATCTCTCCGCACCGTAGGCCTGGACGACCCGGTGGCCACGGAGCGTCTCCGAGAGGACGCCCGTGAGATCTCCCATCCGCTCGCGCCCCGCCTTCGAGATCCGCCGGAGACGGTTCGCGATCAGGACGACCGGAACGACGATCGCGGGAGCTACGACGAGGGCGATGATCGTCAGCTGCGGAGAGCGCGAGACGACGAGGACGGAGAGGCCGGCGAGCGTCGCGACGGACTGGACGAGGTCCGCGAGCTCGGTCCCGAAGAGGCTCTGGATCCGGTCGACGTCCCCCGTGACGCGCGAGATGAGATCGCCGGACGGGTGCTTCGCGTGGAAGGCGCCCGACTGTCCGAGAAGGCGTTCGTAGACGAGCCGGCGAACGTCTCTCACGAAGGCGAGCCCGACGGCGTTGAAGCGGTACTCCGCCGCGAACGCGCAGAGGTTCTTCAGGAGGAACGCCACGAGGAGGAGAAGGGGCAGGGCGACGCCCCTGTTCTCGTCCGTCACTCCGACGGCGCGCTGGAGGCTCAGGAGCCCGTCGTCGAGCCAGCGGATGACGGTCGTCTTCCTCGCCTCCTCGGTCGCGGCGAGCGCCTTCCCGAGGCCGCGTGCCGCGGGATCGGCCGCGAGCTCCTGCTTCACGGCCGCGCCCTGACCGGGCGACAGGACCTGGTCGAAGAGCGGTCCGAAGAGGTAGGCGACGAGCGTGGTGAAGAGGGCGACGCCGATCATCGCGAGAACCGCGACGAGTGCTGCCCGGGCGTGCGGGCGGAAGAGACGTGCCAGGCGGGCGAAGTCCTTCACGCGCGGCCCTTCCCGACGAGGGCGAGGACGGCGTCCGCGGTCCGGCCGGGCGCGCCCGGCGGCCCGAGATCCTCCCGCCCGAGGGCGAGCCGGCGACGGGCTTCGTCGGCGCGCCCCGCGTCCGAGAGGAATCGCTCCACCTCGGCGACGATCCGCTCGGGGGTCGCGGCTCGCTGGATCAGCTCGGGGACGGTCTGCGAGCCGTCGCCCGGGTCCGAGAGGATGTTCGCCATCGCGACGTTCGGAACCTTCACGAGGAGCTTGCCGAGAAGGTAGCTGATCGTCGCCACCCGGTAGACGACGACCATCGGGATTCCGGCCAGAAGACCCTCCACGGTCGCCGTTCCCGAGGCCACCACGAGAACATCCGACGCAGCGAGGAGCGCCAGGTGCGGTCCCGAGACGATCGTCCAGCCCGCGAGGGCGTCGCCTGCGATCTCGCCCAGCAGGCTCTCGGGAACGGAGTCGGCCCGGACGAGGACGACGTCGACGTCGTTCCGCCGGGTGGTCAGGAGGGTCGCCGCGTCGCGCAGGAGCGGCAGGAGCTTTCGGATCTCGCCCGCGCGGGAGCCGGGCATCAGGACGATGCGGCGGCGGCCCTCCCGAGGCGCGGACGCGGGCGTCGAAAGCTCGCGCGCCGCGTCGTCGACGAGGGGGTGACCCACCCACGTCACGCGCTCGCCGAGGCCGCGCGCGTCGTACCAGCGCTTCTCGAAGCGAAAGAGGGTCAGGACGCCGCGCCCCAGTCGCGCGATCGTCTTCGCCCGCCCGCTTCGCCACGCCCAGACCTGGGGCGAAACGTAGAAGACGACGGGAATTCCGGCCTTCGCGAGCCGGCGCGCGAGGGGCAGGTGGAAGTCGGGTGAGTCGATCAGGACGGCGGCGTCGACGTTCTCCCTCGTCGCGGCCGTCGTCAGCTCACGGATCAGCCGACGGGCGAAGCGGATCTTCGCGAGGGCCTCCACCACGCCGATGATGGCGAGGTCCTTCTGGTGTGCGAGGAGCTTCATCCCCTCCGCCGCGCACCGGTCGCCGCCGAGGCCGAGAACGTGAAGCGCAGGGACGCGCTCCTTGAGTGCCGACAGGAGCGCCGCGCCGTGCTGGTCTCCCGAGACCTCGCCCGCAGAGAAGAGGAGGCGCATGGCGTCACCGCCCCCCGACGAACGACATCGCCCACGCGACGGCGAGCGAGCCGCCGACGATCGCCGTCCACATCCTCGCGAAGAACCGCCGTCGTTCTCGAGTCTCGTCGCGCCACAGGAGGGAGAAGAAGGCCGACACGATCGTCCCGAGGAGAACCAGATGAAAGAAGTGGTCCGCGAAGGGAGTCTCCGTCACGGTTTCAGCTCTCCCGCCACGTCCCAGGCGTCGAAGGCGAGCAGCACGTTCATCACGCCCGCGACGATCAGGTAGGTCATCGCGACCTCGAAGAGCGGAGACCCGGGATCGCCCTGCCCCCTGCCGGTGGCGTGGACGAGAAGGCCGGGGCCGACGACGGCGTGGGTGGCCGTCGTCGTGAGGAAGGAGCCCAGGCTTCGAGAGGGCAGCGAGCCGACCGAGCCGCCGAGGGCCAGACCCGTGGCGAAGGCCGCTCCCACCAGGACGAAGTAGGCCGATCCCCGCGCCCGGCGTCCTGCCCAGACGTGCCCCAGGCCGGGGACGAGGAACGCGAGCAACACCGCGAAGAGGCGGGAGGCCGTCGAGCGCGGCGCTCTGGTCAGGGGCCCCCCTCCGGCGTGCCGAGGCGCGCCCGGAGCCGGCCGTAGGTCACGCCGAGGTCCTCCGGAACGATTCGCGTTCCGGAGAGGACCGTCATGAAGTTCGTGTCGCCGTCCCAGCGGGGAACGAGGTGAAGGTGCAGGTGGCCGGGCACCCCCGCCCCGGCGCACCGGCCGAGGTTCAGGCCCGCGTTGATGCCGTGGGGCGAGTACTCGGCGCGGAGCGTCTCCTCCAGCCGCGCGGCGACGTCCATGAGCTCCGTCCTCTCGTCCCGCGTCAGCTCCGGGAGAGTTCCCCTGTGGGCGAACGGCGCGACCATGACGTGGCCGTTCGAGTAGGGGTAGCGGTTCAGAACGGCGAAGACGTGCTTCCCCCTCAGGACGATGAGGGCCTCGGCATCGCCGAGGCCCTGGAGGTCGCAGAAGAGACAGCTGGAAGGCTCGGAGGGCGCGGGACCCGTCAGATACGTCATCCGCCAGGGCGTGAAGAGGACGTCGTTCATTCCTCCGGGGGTGCCGACGACGCCAGCGAGGCCGCCTCCGGCGCCGGCGCCTCCTCGTTGATCAGCTCCTTGAGCTTCTTGCCCGGCTTGAAGTAGGGGACGAGCTTCGGCGGGACCAGGACCTTCACGCCGCTCTTCTTCGGGTTGCGCGCGACGCGTGCCCCACGCTGGCGCAGCTTGAAGCTCCCGAAACCGCGGAGCTCTATCTTCTGCCCGGTGCGAAGCGAAGAGATGATCCCCTGGAACACCGATTCGACGACCGCTTCGGCCTGCTTCTTCGTCAGCTCGGCCGCCCGAGCAACCTCTTCGACGAGATCGGCCTTCGTGGTCGTCCCTTCAGCCCGGCTGACGCCCTGGGTGTCGCGTTCCATCTCCTCCCCCCGGGGGGAGCGCCGCATTCGACAGCGCCCCCCACGACGCCTCCTCGCAGGCGTCGCGAACGTCAGTCGGCCGATTTCGTCTCTTCGACCGAAGGAGCGGGTTCAGGGTCGGCCTCCGCCTCTGCCGCAGTCTCGGCTTCGGGCGAGGCATCGGCCTCGGACTTCGACGTCGCGTCGATTCCCGCTTCGGCCGGAGCGGGCTGCTCGGCCTCCGTCGAGACGGTGACGTCCGCGTCGATTCCGACCTCGGGCACTCCGGCCTCCGTCTCGACGGAGGGCTCCGGCAGCGCCTCGGACGGATCCGGCTGGGGAATGTCGCGCATCGAGAGCCCGATGCGCTGCTCGTCGACCTCGATCCGCAGGATCCTCACGCGGATCGGATCGCCCTCCCGGAACTCGTCGGACAGCTTCTGGCCGCGCAGGACGTCGGTTTCCGAGACGTGCATCAAGCCCTCGAGACCGAGGGGGAGGCGCACGAAGACGCCAAAATCGGCAACCTTGGCCACCTGCCCGTCGACGACGTCTCCGGGCTTGTGCTCCCTGGAGAACTCCTCCCACTCGTTCGGGCGGAACTCCTTGATCGAGAGGCTGATCCGGCGGTTCTCGACGTCGATGGCCGTCAGGACGGCCTGGATCTGATCGCCCTTCTTGACGACCTCGGACGGATGCTTGACGCGGCGGCCCCAGGACATGTCGGAGATGTGAACCAGGCCGTCGATCCCTTCTTCGATCTCGACGAAAGCGCCGAAATCGGTGAGGTTGCGGACGACGCCCTGGATCCGGTCGCCGATGTGGAACTTCTCGGCGAGCATCTCCCACGGGTTCGGCTCGGTCGCGCGGAGAGACAGCGAGAGGCGGCGCGTCTCGGGGTTCACGTCGGCGATCACGGCCTCGACCGTGTCACCCACGGAAAGGAGCTTCGCCGGGTTCTTGACCTTTTTCGTCCACGACATCTCGCTGACGTGGATGAGGCCCTCGACCCCCTCCTCGAGCTCGACGAAGGCGCCGTAGTCGGTGAGAGAGACGACCTTGCCGCGGACGCGGGCACCGACCGGGTAGTGCGCCGGAAGGTCCTGCCACGGGTCGGGCTTGAGCTGCTTCATGCCGAGCGAGATCCGGCCCGAGTCCGAGTCGAACTTGAGGACCTTGACCTCGACCTCCTGGCCGACGTGGAGGGCCTCGGACGGATGGCCGAGGCGGCCCCAGGAGATGTCGGTCACGTGGAGGAGGCCGTCGATGCCGCCGAGGTCGACGAAGGCGCCGTACTCGGTGAGGTTCTTGATGGTGCCCCGGAGCGTGCGGCCGTCGGCGAGCGCCTGGGCGGCGTCGTTCTTCTTCGACTCGGCGACCTCTTCCATCAACGCCTTGCGCGAGAGGACGATGTTGCCGCGCTTCTTGTCGAAGCTGACGATCCGGAACTCGAGCTCGCGGCCCCTGAGGACGTCGAGGTTCTTCAGCGGCCGAATGTCGGCGAGCGACCCGGGAAGGAATGCCCGGACCCCGATGTCGACGGAGAGCCCGCCCTTGACCCGCTCGAGGACCTTCCCCTTTGCAGGCTGGTTCTCCTTGAACGCGGCCTCGATGGCGTCCCAGGCTCGAATGCGACGGGCCTTCTCGTGCGAGAGGACGACGTACCCCGAGGAATCCTCGCGCCGATCGACGATGGCGTCGATCTCCTGCCCGGCCACCGGAAGGCGGTCCGGCGCGTGAGCGAACTCCGAGCGCGGGATCATCCCTTCCGACTTGTAGCCGATGTCGACGAGGATCTCGTCGTTCGTGACCTGGATGACACGCCCGCGGATCAGCTCTCCCTCGGCGAGGGA
>CALBDV010000534.1 GCA_937927565.1 uncultured Holophagales bacterium | reverse complement strand
GCGGACGGACGCCTCTACTTCGGCGGCGACAACGGCTTCAACTCCTTCGCCCCGGAACGGATGGACGACGATCCGCGGCCTCCTCCCGTCGTCGTCACCCGGCTGACGCGCATCGGCCAGAAGTCCGCCGTCGACAGCCCTCTTGCCACGCTCGGCGGGATCGTCCTCTCCCACAGGGACACCGTCTTCTCCTTCGAGTTCGCCGCCCTCGATTTCACCGACGTCGCGCGCAACCGCTACTCGTACCGGATGGAGGGCTTCGAGCGGGACTGGGTCGACGCGGGGCCGCGCCACTTCGCCTCCTACACGAACCTCGACGCGGGGCGCTACACCTTCCGGGTCCGGGCAGCCAACAGCGCCGGAGTCTGGAACGAGGAAGGCGTTCGCGTCGCGGTCCGCATCCTGCCGCCTCCCTGGAAGACGTGGTGGGCCTACTCCCTCTACGCCTGTGCGGCCGCAGCGGCCCTTCTCTCGTTCGTCCTCGTCCAGCGGCGGAAGGTCAAACGCGAGCGCGAGATCAACGTGCGCCTCCGGCAGGCGGACAGGCTGAAGGACGAGTTCCTCGCCAACACCTCCCACGAGCTTCGCACCCCTCTGCTCGGGATCATCGGCATCGCCGACTCGCTCCTCGCGGGAGCGACGGGACCTCTCGCGGAGCCCACCCGTCAGAACCTCGACCTGGTCGTCGCGAGCGGAAGGCGCCTCTCCCGCCTGGTGAACGACATCCTCGACTCCGCGAGGCTTCGCAGGAGCGAGCTGGAGCTGAAGCGCGAGGCCGTGGACCTCCGCCCTCTCGTCGACGTCGTCCTCGCCCTCTCCCGCCCGCTCGGCGGCGCGAAGGCGCTGGCGCTCGTCAACAGGGTCCCCCTGGACACGCCCCCCGTCGCGGCCGACGAGCCGCGCCTGCAGCAGGTGCTGTTCAACCTGGTCGGGAACGCGATCAAGTTCACCGAGTGCGGGACGGTGGCGGTCGATGCGATACCGACCGGCGACCGCCTCGAGGTGACCGTGTCCGACACGGGCGTCGGCATCCCCTCAGAGGCGCTCGAAAGGATCTTCCGACCGTTCGAGCAGGCGGACGGGTCTGTCGAGCGAGAGTACGGGGGGACGGGCCTGGGCCTCTCGATCACGAAACAGCTCGTGGAGCTCCACGGCGGCACCATCCGCGTGGAGTCGGAAGTGGGAAAGGGATCCCGCTTCGCCTTCACTCTCCCCTTCGCCGGGAAGGACCTGCCCAGGTCGGCGAGCGCGCAGGCCTCTCCCGCGGTCGCTCGCGTCGCGCTCCCCGGCACGCCCGGGATCCAGGCCGGCGCCTCGGACCGCGGAACCGGGGCTCGGATCCTCGTCGTGGACGACGAGCCCGTGAACCTCCAGGTCCTGTCGAACTACCTGTCGCTCGAGAACCACACGGTCACGACGGCGCCGAGCGGGCCCGAGGCCCTCCTTCTCGTCGCTTCGGGCGCCCTCTTCGATCTCGTCATCCTCGACGTGATGATGCCCAGGATGTCCGGTCTCGAGGTCTGCAGGAAGCTGCGGGAGACCTACGCGCCCAACCAGCTCCCGGTGGTCCTGCTGACCGCCAGAAACCAGGTCTCGGACCTCGTCGCCGGCTTCTCTTCCGGGGCGAACGACTACGTGACGAAGCCCTTCTCGCGCGAGGAGCTCGTCTCCAGGGTCGAGACCCACCTGAAGCTGCACCGGGTGAACTCGGCCATGTGGCGTTTCGTTCCCCATGCGTTCCTCCAGACGCTGGGCCGGGAATCGGTGCTCGACGTCTCCCTCGGCGACCAGCGGGAGGCCGAGATGACGGTCCTCTTCGCGGACATCCGCTCCTATACGACGCTGGCCGAGTCGATGACGCCCAGGGACAACTTCGCCTTCATCAATGCCTACCTGAGACGCATCGGCCCGGTCATAGAGGAGTCGCACGGCTTCGTGAACCAGTACTACGGCGACGGGATCATGGCCCTCTTCGGACGGCAGGCCGAGGACGCGGTGACGTCCGCCGTCCGGATGCAGCAGGCGGTGGTCGCCTACAACCGCGATCGCGAGCGGGAGGGGCGCAGCCCCATCCGGATCGGAATCGGCATCCACACCGGGCGCGTCATCCTCGGGATCATCGGTGACCAGCACCGGACGGACACGGGCGTCATCTCCGACACCGTGAACACCTCCGCACGGATGGAGGGGCTCACGAAGCACTTCGGAGCCTCGATCATCATGAGCGGCGAAACACGCGCGCGCCTCCCGGAGCCGGACCGCTTCCCCCACCGGTACCTCGGCAAGGTGCGCGTGAAGGGGCGTGCCCAGGACATCGACGTCTACGACGTCTTCGCGGACGCCTCCGAAGCGTCGATCGAGGCGAGAGTGCGGACGGGGCCCGATTTCGCGAGCGCCCTGTCGCACTATCTCGCGGGCGAGATGACGCCGGCTCGCGCCGGCTTCGAGCGAGTCATCGCCCGCGACCGCCAGGACCGGGTGGCCTGGCTGTTCCTCGAGAAGTCGAGACGTTTCGAGTCCGAAGGGCTCCCGGGGAACTGGACCGGCATCGACACGATGGACACCAAGTAGGCCGGGATCACCCTCCCGGACAGTCCTCCCGCGCGGCTCGCCGTACGGAGCTTCGCCGCCACGGACGCGACCGCGAGGTCGGAAGAAGTCATCCGCGGGCGTGTCGAACCCGGGGCGCCTTCGCGGGCGCGACGCGATCGAAGCCCGCGAGCCACATCCCTTTCGGCCTCGCGTCACGCTGTTCGGGCTGCTAACCTGAGAATCTCGTGGGTCTCCGCGCCCTTTCGGCCCCGATGCTGATATGGCTCGTCTCCATGACCTGCGCTCCCACGCTGGTCCTGGACGCGGCGCCTGCTTCCTCTCCGGAGGACAATCCGGCTCGCGTGTCCGAGGCCCTGCGCGCGCGTGACGGCGGGGACTACGCGACGGCGATTCGAATCCTCCGGGACGTCGTCGACGTCGAGCCCCGGGCAGAATGGATGGGCCTTCTCGCCGAAACCCAGGCATGGAGACGGGAATTCGTCCAGGCGGAGAGCGTGTACCGAGCCGCGCTGGATCGGTGGCCCGGTTCGCGCGACCTGCAGCTCGGGCTGGCGCGCGTCCTCGCCTGGCTGGGTCGGTATCCCGAAGCGCGCCGGATCCTCTCGCAGCTGGTCGGGCGCGATGCCGACGACGTCGACGCCCTCGAGTGGCTCGGACAGGTGGAGTACTGGAGCGGAGACTTCCGATCGGCGGCCCGCATCTTTCGAGGGGTCCTCGGCAGGCGTCCGGGCAGC
>CALBDV010000533.1 GCA_937927565.1 uncultured Holophagales bacterium | reverse complement strand
CGGACGGCTGGATCGTCGCGCTCGCGGACATGCCGTTCGTCCGCCGCGAGACAGTCGAGACCGTCGTCGGATTGCTCCGGGCGGGCGCGTGGATCGTCGCTCCGTGCCGGCAGGGGAGGAGAGGGCATCCGGTTGGCTTTTCCCGGGGCCTCTTCCCCGAGCTGATCCGCCTCGGAGGGGACCGCGGAGCCCGCGTCCTTCTCGAGCGGTACCCGTCCCGGGTCGAGACCTTCGAATCGGAAGACGAAGGTATATTACTGGATGTAGACACGTTACGTGATATTTCTACCGTGACGAGAGGCGTAAGCGATAAATTTTTACCATAGACAAGAAATTTCTTGACTATCACGTCGCGCAGGCCTAGCTTATGGGTGAGGAAGGGCAGATGAGCTTCATCCCCGGCAGGCCGAAGCGATCGATCGACGAGACGCCGCTGCCGCACTCTTCCTTCTCGCAAGCTGAGCACTCCCGGATCAGAACCGAAGACGAAATCGAAGCCGCATCCAGCGACTCCATGAAGACGGAGGACGAAATGCAGACCCTCGACGCGCCCGTGACGGCAGTTGCCGCCAACCTCGACACCCGGATCGCCGAACTCGCCGCCAGGTACCTTCCCATCGCCAGGGAGATGCTCGCGGAAGCGATCCGCATCCCGGCCGACTACGTGGACAAGCCGGTGGAACAGGGTGGCGACCCGCTCTGCGGCCTCTCCAACCACGAGTTCCCGCGCCTCGAGTACCTCCGCAAGAAGATCATCGAAATCAAGGCCGTGAGAAAGCCCGAAGACGTCTTTTTCGACGACTTCGGCAACCTGGTCTGGTGGGTCGAAGACCCGAATGACGGCATCGAGCCGGCGAAGAAGAAGGTCATCTACATCGACGGCCACACCGACACCGTCAAGGCCCTCCGCTCCCAGTGGAGGGAGAAGGTGGGCGGCGTCGACTGCTACGACGGCCTGATCGACAAGTCGAAGATCAACAAGGACTTCCTCAACAAGGAGCTCGGCTGGGTTCCGCCCGAGTCCGAGTGGGAGCACCTCCTCTTCGGCCGCGGCTCCGCGGACCAGCTCGGCGGCGTCATCTCGGCGGCCATCGCCACGAAGATCCTGATCGAGCTGACGGGCGAGGGAGCCCTGAAGGGCGCGATCGTCCGCTCCTACGGCACCGCCTGTGAAGAGGACAACGACGGCGCCGGCCCGATGTTCCTCAACCGCGAGGTCTTCCCGACCGCCGGGCCGGAAGTGGTGCCCGACGTCGTCATCCTCACGGACGGAACCGGCTGCTCCAAGCGCGGCGCCCTCGGGATCTACCGCGGCCAGCGCGGCCGGATGCAGATCGAGGTCACCGTCACCGGCAAGTCCTGTCACGGCTCCATGCCCTGGGAGGGGAAGAACCCCTTCGAGTTCGGCGGCGCCATCGTCAAGGAGGCCGCCGAGGCCTACGACAGGCGCGACGGTTTCCTGGACGATCCTTTCCTCGGCCACGGTACCCGGACCGCCTCCTGGGCCCGCCTCGACACGCCCAGCGACTGCGCCGTCCCCGAGAAGCTCGTCTTCCGCTTCGACCGCCGCCTGACGATCGGCGAGACCCCCGAGCAGGCCGTCGCCGACGTCGAGCGCCTGCCCGCCGTCGCCGTCGCCCGCAAGGCCGGCCTGACGGTGGAGGTCTCCGTGCCGATCTACGCGGACGCGAGCTGGAAGGGCTACGTCCTCAACAATCCGCAGATCTACCTCGGCTGGGTCACCCCCGAGGAGCACCCGTCCATCCAGGCCGCCGTCGCCGCGTACAGGGGCGTCGTCAGCCCCCACGTGGACGGAAAGATCGGCGAGGGCGGCGTCCTCACCAAGGAGCCGCGAGTCGACCGCTGGGTCTTCTCCACGGACGGCGTCGGCTACCCGGTTCCGAAAGAAGCGAGCATCCCGGGCGCGGCAGGAAAGAACTGGATCGAAGCCGGCCCCTACAAGTATCCCGCCATGCTCGGGTTCGGCACCGGCATCGAGCAGAACACCCACAAGATCGGCGAGTGCCTCGACACCCGCGAGCTCCAGCACTGCTCGGCCTTCCTGGCCCGCTACCCGAGCGCCTTCGTCGGCACGAAGTGATCTAGGCCCTCCACAACCGAACGCCGCCGCCCGAGGAGGTCGCCATCGTGGAAAAGGCCTTCCGTCCCATCCCTCTCGAACTCCTCGCGCGGTGGGTGTTCGGCGAGCTCGAGTCGCGCGACACGGTCCTCGGGATCCCGAAGGCCTGCGTCGCGCGGCCCGAGCCGCGATTCGCCTCGCGCCTCCTCGGACGAAGCCTTGCGGCGCCCCTCGGAGTCGCCGCCGGTCCCCACAGCCAGCTCGCGCAGAACATCGTCGCGAGCTGGCTCTGCGGCGCCCGGTTCATCGAGCTGAAGACGGTCCAGATCCTCGACGAGCTCGAGGTGAGCCGCCCCTGCATCGACTCGGCCGACGAGACGTTCAACTGCGAGTGGTCGCAGGAGCTGAAGCTCGAGCAGTCGTTCGACGAGTACCTCAAGGCGTGGGTCCTCGTCCACGCCCTCGCGAAGAAGCTCGGTCTGCCGGGCCCCGGGACGCTCTTCAACATGAGCGTCGGCTACAACCTGGAGGGGATCCAGAGCCCCCGCGTCCAGAAGTACATCGCCTCGGTCCGCGACGCGAAGGACGCACTGCCAGCCGCGGTCGACGCCGTCGCGAAGGCCTGGCCCGGCGTCCGCGACGTCGAGATCCCGGCCTCCCTCTCCGAGCACATCACCCTTTCGACGATGCACGGCTGTCCGCCGGCGGAGATCGAACGGATCGCGCGTTACCTCCTCGAGGAGGTCGGCGTCCACACCTGGGTGAAGCTCAACCCGACGCTCCTCGGCCCCGAGCGACTCCGCGGGCTCCTGAACAGCACGTTCGGCTACGGCATCGAGGTCCCGGATGCCGCGTTCGGGCACGACCCGAAGTTCGAGGACGCCCTCCCGATGGTGAAACGGCTCGCGGAGACGGCCCGAGCCGCCGGACGCGAGTTCGGCGTGAAGCTCTCGAACACCCTCGAAGTCGTCAACCACCGTCCCGTCTTCCCGCCCCACGAGAAGATGATGTACATGTCGGGGCGGGCTCTCCACCCGCTCACGCTGACCCTCGCCCGGCTCGTCGACGACGAGCTCGACGGGTCGGTTCCGATCAGCTTCTGCGGCGGCGCCGACGCCTGGAACTTCGCTGACCTCGTCGCCGATGGCGTCTCACCGATTACGGTCTGCACCGACCTCCTCAAGCCGGGCGGCTACTCGCGCCTGCAGCAGTACCTGACGAACCTCGGCGCGGCGATGGACGCGGCGGGCGCCGGGGACCTCGACGCGTTCGTCGAGAAGACCTCGGGCGGCCGCGGCCGGCGCTGGAACCTCGCCCGCCACCTCGAGAGGGTCGTCGCCGACGGCAAGGGCGGCCGCTTCGCCCGCCGCGAGCGACCGCTCGTCTTCAAGGGGAGCCGCGCGCTCGGAGCCTTCGACTGCATCGCGGCCCCCTGCATGGAGGCGTGCCCCGCCCACCAGAACATTCCCGACTACCTCTGGCTCGTCGCGCACGGGCGCGACGACGAGGCGATCGAGGTGATCCGCCGGTCGAACGCGCTCCCGGGCGTCACCGGGAGCATCTGCGATCACCCGTGCACGGAGCGCTGCGTCCGCAACCTCTACGACACCCCGCTCGGGATCCGCGAGATCAAGCGTTTCGCGTTCGAGAACGGCGTATCGAAGCCGGAGGAGGCCGCCGCGCCGAAGGGCGTGAAGGTCGCCATCGTCGGCGCTGGGCCGGCCGGGCTCTCGGCCGCCCTGAACCTGGCTCGCGCGGGCGTCACGGCAGAGATCTTCGAGGCGAAGACCCACGCCGGCGGAATGGTCGGCGGCTCCGTCCCGCGCTACCGGCTCGACGACGACAAGCTGAAGATCGACCTCGACCGGCTGACGTCGCTCGGCGTGAGGATTCACTACGGCACTTCCGTCGGGAAGGACGTCTCCCTCGACGAGTTGAGCTCGCGCTTCGACTACGTCTTCCTCGGCGTCGGAGCCCAGAAGGGGAAGAAGCTCGGGATCCCCGGCGAGGACGCCGAGGGAGTCGTCGACGCGCTCGAGTTCCTCGACGGTCTCCGCGGCGGGGAGAAGAGGGACTTCGGGAAGCGGGTCCTCGTCGTCGGTGGTGGCAACTCC
>CALBDV010000532.1 GCA_937927565.1 uncultured Holophagales bacterium | reverse complement strand
CGCGTTGCTACGCGCCGGCCCCGCGCGCCTCCGGGGCATCGCCTCCGCTTCGCTGCCGCTCGCTGCGGCGAGCCCTGCGGCCTAACAAGTTAGGCCGACACCGCCGTGGTCGTGCGGTGCGCGCGCCGCGCGGTCGCTGAATGGCCTGGCAACGGCTCTCGCGAGCGCGCCGCCGCACACGTCTGCGGTGCTCGGAAGCTGCGCTCCTCGACCCGGCGTCGTCGCGGGCGAGAGCCGCGCCAGGCCGTTCTTCAGCGGAAGCGTCGGCGTCGCCGACGCGGCGCTTGAGGCGCTGGCACTGCGGGCGCGAAGACCGGGGCGCGAACCTCTGCGCTCCTCGCCTTCGCTGCGGTGCTCGAGCACCGCGCCCCGGGCGCCCTCGCGCCAGCGCGGCCGAGACCACCGTGGAGAAGAGCGGCTAAAAGGCGATGCCTCGCGGCCCTTCTCGCCGAATTTCTTCTGCATCGGAGGCCTCGCAGGCAGACGACGTCTGCCACGGAGGCCGCGCAGGCTTACGTTTTCTGCCACATCCTCGGCGACGTCGCGAGCCCCGTGCGCCCCGGTCCTCGGCCGTCCAGGACCGGCTCTACGAGCCTCGCGCTTCGCGCGTCCTTGACCGCCTGCGGGCCGGAGCGCGGCGTCCCTGATATCGCGGAGCCCATTCGGTCTCCGCGTCGACGATGTCGCCGCGGACCTCGACGACGACGCTAAGGGGCTTCAGGCGGCGGGGACCCGTGCTCGTCCCGGTCGTGCTCGCCATGGTCGTCGCTGTGCGCCTCGCGGCAGCATGAGGCGTGGAGTCGGGGCTGTTACTGAACGAAGACCTCCGGGTTTCCCTGCGAGAGCCAGTAGGTTTTCGTGTCATCAAACAGCGCATCGAACTGCTCGGGTTTCCCGGGCTTCTCCAGGCCGAGGCGCGTCATCGCGTCGAAGAGGTAGTTGTGGAACGTGTTGCCGCCCGAGGGATCGGTCTCGAACCGATGGGCGAGCAGAGCGTGCGGTTTCCGGCCTGCGCGGATGACGGCGGCGAGGGAGTCGACATCGTCGGCATTGAGAATCGTCAGAGACTTTATCTTCGCGCGTGTTTGAGACGAGAACCGGGCGAACTCGGCGCGCAGGACGGTGTCCAGCAGCGGGGCGATCCCCGGCGCCACGATCGCCCGGTCCATACAGACGACGACCGGGTAGACAGCCCGGATCTCGTGTCGGCCGAGGAGGCGCTCCCGGAGCGAGCTCGAGCCGAAGAGACGCTCGAGAGCCCGGGCGAGCTGAAGGCCGTTCTTCGACTCTTTCAGGAGCTTCCGTTTCGCTTCGTCCAGAAGCCGCGCGCTGTCGCCCGAGTACTTCGCCTTCTCCGTCAGAACGAACGCCTTGACCTCGATGACGACCACGTGCGGACCGCAGGTGATCAGCGCATCCGTGAGCTCGTTGCCGTCCTCGTCCTTCGGGGACCGAATGAGGCGAGGGGCGGGCGTGTCCCAGCGGGTCTCGTCGATTGCGGTCTCCAAGGCTGCGGAGACAGGGCTCTCGAAGAGCTTTCCCCATGCTGCGAAGACCTGATCGGCCTCGGCGTTTGAAAAAAGCCCGCGGACTTTCCAGAACAAGCCTGACGTGAGCTGCTCCGCGAGTGCCTGGAAGTCGGCGCACGCGAAGATGTCATCGTGGGAGAAGGCGATCAGCGGCTTCGACCGAAAGGGCTCCTGTGAATGGCTTCGGAGGATGGCGGAGAGATCGCCGCCGACGGTGGCGGCGAGGGCACCGTACGGCGTCGAAAGGGAAGCCAGCACGCGACGGATGGCGTCCCGATCACGAGCACGGGTGAATGCCTCCGTGAGCTTGAGGAGGCCGTGGCCTGGCTCACCGCCTCGGGTCATGAGCTTGGTCACGAGCGCGGCGACGACATACATGTAGTCGCGGAGGCCGAGCCCGTGCTCCGCTATGAACCGGCGATTCGCCTCTTGGAGAAGCGGGGTGTTCCCCCACGCCGGATCAGATGCCATCGCGTAGGACCTGGCCAGAGAGAGCAGCAGCGAAGGCGGGTTGGATTCCTCGAACGCCGGGACGATCAGTCCGAGAGGGTCGGTGATCTGACCCGGTGATTTCTCGTCCAGAAGGCTACCGACGAGCAGGAACGCCTCGCCCATGGCGTGGCGGTGGGTGGCACCGATATCTGGCCGGCTGAAGTCGGCGTCAGGGCAGATGGCGAATGCGAGCCGCAGAAGCGTCAGGGAACGGCTCCTCGTGAAAACGACGCAAAGCATCCCTTCTCGGCGCTCCGCGGCCTCGACGGCCTCGCGGGTGCGAGGGCTCAGGAGGGAAGTCGAGAAGGCCCGCTTCTCGAGCTCGATCCATTGCGGAGGGGTGTCACCGGGCCAGTGAGAACCGATGAAGCAGAGAAGGGAGACGGCCTGCGGTCGCGGGATGGTAGAGAGGACGGCTTTCAGGGCATCCAGCGAGGCCGGAGTCCCATGAACATCCTGTGATCCGAGGGACAGCGCGATATGGGACTTCGTGGGTCCCGGCACCGTCTTCAGCTCGCCTTGGCGAGGAAGGCGTCGATGGTGCGGAGGATGGCCTGCTGATCGCGTCGCGGGAGGCGCTCGAGCTGCTGGATACGGCGCAGGAGGCGGCGGTCGCGCACGCCCGCGGAGGTGCGAGGCGTCTCCAGCCCGAGCAGCTCGTCGGCCGAGACGCCGAGGAGTTGCGTCAACTCGACGATCAGCTGGCCGTGGAGGCGCAGCTCGCCGCGCTCGTAGTCCGAGATCATGGGCTGAGCGACCCCGAGCTTCTCGGCCAGCTCGACCTGGGTGATGCCGCGCTCCCTTCGGAGGCGGGCGAGCCTCTCGCCGATCGTCTCCTGCTGAGTCCTGCCGGCCCGAGCCATCTCCTGCACCTCCACGACGCCCGTCGTGGGCATGGTAGGGCCGGTTTCCGACGGGGCTGTGTCAGGCATGGGTCATTCCTCTTGTCGAGTATAGGAATATCCGATACTCTCGGGACAGGGTCTTTCGTGATCGCTGCTCCCGAGCTTCCGACGCTTTCCCTCTTGACAGGCTTTCGGGAAGGAGGCCGGTTTCGATGATTCCCGCCGAAGCGATCGCCGAGGTCAAGGCGCGGCACGACATCGTGGCCTTCATCGAGTCGTGCGGGGTCGTCCTGAAGCGGCACGGAGAGGGCTTCCTCGGCCTCTGCCCGCTCCACGGAGACACTCGGCCCTCCCTCTCCGTCTCCCCGGCGAAGCAGTGGTGGTGCTGCCTCGGGGCCTGCTCCCCCAACGGCAAGATCACCGGAGGCGACGTCATCGAATTCGCCCGGCGCTTCTGGGGCGTCAGCTTCCGCGACGCCCTCACCCGTCTCGGGGCCTCGACCTCCATTGACCTCCCGAGCCCGCCCATGCGCCCGCTCGCCGCCGTCCGGCCGCTCGCGGCCCACCGCCGCGGCCCGACCGGAGCAGGGCGAGGTCCCGGCGACGTCCTCTCCCGCGTCGTCGCCGTCTACCACCAGAGCTTCCTCCTCTCGGAGAAAGCCCGTGACTACGCCGCGGCGCGGGGCCTGACGAAGCCCGAGGTCCTCACGGCCCTGCCGATCGGCTACGCCGACGGCTCGCTTCTCGAGACCGCTCCCGAGGGGAGCGAGGCGTGGGAGGGCCTGCGATCCCTCGGCGTCGTGACGGCCACCGGCCGCGAGCTCCTCTCGGGCTGCCTCGTCGTCCCCTTGCGCGACCTCTCGGGCACCGTCGTCAGCCTCTACGGCCGCCGCGTGGAGGCCCCCGTCGAGACGGGCG
>CALBDV010000531.1 GCA_937927565.1 uncultured Holophagales bacterium | reverse complement strand
GTGGAGTGGGCCGACCCCGATCCGGCCCTCGACACATACCTCAGCTGTCCGGTCGACTTCCGGCGCCTCCTCCCGGCCGTCGGGCCGGCCTACTTCGGAAACGCCGTCGCCCTTGCGACCGCGTCGATCCCGCGTGGGGAGCTCGCCGAGGTGCCGCTCGGCGACCTCGCGACGAGGGTTCGGCGCGCCGTCGACGCCGTCGACACGGAGGCGGCGAGGCGCTCGCTCCTCGCTCTCGAGCGCCTCCGCCGCACGGAGGGCCTGGGAGCGATGGAGGAGTGTCACGTCGTCCATCCGCGTCAGGGGCTCCTCCTGACGAACCTCTCGCGCCTCCCCGTTTCCGAAGTCGCTTTCGACGCAGGCCCGCCCGTCGCGTTCGACATCCTGACCCCGGGCGTCCGCGGTGCCGTCGCGCTCCCCGAGCCGGGAGGAGGGATCGATCTCCGCGTCTTCCTGCCGGTCGCCTGAGAGCCCAGGACCCGGGTCGGGGCCGTCGGGGTCCAGAATCGACCGATGATCCACCGCCGCTTCACGCTTCAGAGCGTCCTGGGCCAGCCGATTCACGGGGACCTCCGACGGCCCGAAGGAGACGGTCCGCACCCCGTCGCCGTCGTCTGTCACGGTTTCAAGGGCTTCAAGGACTGGGGCTTCCACCCGTGGCTCGGAGAGCGTCTCGCCGCTGCGGATCTCGCGGCCGTTCACTTCAACTTCTCCAGAAACGGCGTCCGGGTGGCGGACGGCGACATCGAGGACCTCGACGCCTTCCGGAAGAACACGCTCTCCATCGAGCGCGACGACCTCGATACGGTTCTCGACTCCGTCCTCGCAGGGCGGCTCGATTCCTCCCTTGACCCCTCCCGGCTCGGCCTGGTGGGCCACAGCCGCGGCGGCGGCATCGCCCTCCTCGGCGCGTCCGAGCGACCGGAGGTGAAGGCGCTCGCCACATGGGCCGCCGTCTCGCACTTCGACCGGATCGCCGACCAGGCCACGCTCGCCGAATGGAGGCGGAGCGGTGTCTACGAGGTCCTCAACGCGCGGACAGGACAGATCCTCCCGATGGGGGTCGACTTCCTCGACGACGTCCTCGGGAACCGCGCCCGGCTCGACCTTCACTCGGCCGCCCGGCGCCTCGCCTCTCCGTGGCTCGTCGTCCACGGCACCGCCGACGAGACGGTGCCGTTCGTGGAAGCCGAGGAGCTCGTCGCGGCCTCCGGCGGGCCGGCCCGCATCGCGGCCATCGGCGGCGCCGGGCACACCTTCGGAGCCGTTCACCCGTTCGCCGGGCCGACGCCGGACCTCGAGGCGGCGCTGGCGGCGACCCTGGAGCACTTCCGGGCCGTGCTTGCAGGTCACCCCCCGGCCTGAAGGCGGCGTTCATCGGGCCGGAGCTCCTTCCGGCGCGAGGCGCCCTCCCGGAGAGGGAGGATCCTGCTGAGCGGCTCGCCACGGCGCCGAGGCCTGCCCTCGCCGGTACCGCCGTGCCCTATCGGGCCTTCTCCAGAAGCGCGCCGTGGCTTCGCCTGTGCGCAGGCTCGCCGACCGGGCGGAATCCCGTCCGCTCCGAGAGGGCGAGCTCGGCGTCGAGCGCCCCGCGGGAAACGTGCCCCTTCGGCTCGAGGAGGAGCAGTCGGCCTCCCGGGCGGAGGGCGTCGTACAGCTGCTCGAGGAACCGCGGGCGGTCGCGGACCTCGTGGAGGACGTGGATGACCACGGCGACGTCGACGACTCCCGGCCGGGCCGCCAGCCCGAGGTCCCCGTCGGCGCAGGCGACGGCCTCGATCCGATCCAGGAGCCCCGCACGACGGGCGCGCCGGTTCAGGCCTTCGATCATCTTCGGCTGGAGATCGACGGCGACGACCCTGCCGTCCGGACCCGTCATCCGCGCGATCGGCAGCGTGAAATAGCCCATCCCGCAGCCCGGCTCCAGGACGGTCATCCCCGGCTTCACGTGGTCGCCGAGGAGCGTCTCCGGCCGCTCGAAGAGACGGCGCAGGGGACAGCAGAGGAGGGGCCCGGCCCAGGCGGGACAGACGTGGGCGCCGCCCGAGGGGGCGGGTTCCGTATGTGAGCTTTCATTCAGTATCATGTCCTCAAGATACGAGCGATCGCTCGCTTCGTCGACTCGCATTCGAGAGGAGCCCTCGTGACCGACCCGACCCCGCCCCGACCGGGATCTCGCGCGGGCCGGAAGGCGTCCGGCGCCGCCCGCCGACGGACGGCTTCGACGGGTGCTCGCATTCGCGAGGAGGGCGCTCCCCGCGTCCGGCTCCCCAGGAGGCTCGCCCCGCGGAAGAGCCCGACCCAGGACCGGGCCCGCGAGACGGTGGAGGCGATCCTCGAGGCGGCGGTCGACCTCTTCTCCTCGAGGGGGTACGCGCGGACGAGCACGAACCACATCGCCCGGCGGGCGGGCGTTTCGGTGGGGTCGCTCTACCAGTACTTCCCGAACAAGGATGCCGTCCTGACGGCTCTCCTGGCGCGGCACCTCGCCGCCGTGGAGTCGGCGATCCACGCCTGCATTCCCCCGCTTCGGGATCCCGCGGTTCCCCTCCGGGACGGGATCCGGCGCCTCCTCGAGCTGCTGCGCGAGGTGCACGAGGCCGATCCCCGGCTCTCTCGCGCCATCGAGCAGCAGGTCGGTCAGATGCCGGTGGTCCCCGAAGGGCTGGCCGGCTACAAGCGGGACCACGTCGCCACGCTGGCGGAGATCCTGTCGACCCGGCCCGACGTCCGCCCGGGCAATCACGCGCTGATGGCCGTACTCCTCGCCGCGGTCACCGAAACCGTCAGCGTCGTCCTCGTCCACGCGGCGCCGGCCCGCTTCGGCCGGGACGAGATGCTCGACGAGGCCGTCGAGGCGCTCTGCCGCTTTGTCGAGCGGCCGCCGGGCCGGTTATCGTGACCCTATGAGCAGGCTCCTCACAGTTCTGGGTTCCGCCTTCCTGGGCGTGGCCACCGTCGCGAGCGGGGTGCCGCCCGGCGGATCGGAGACGAAGCCCGCCGCGCCGGCCCCCAGGCCGGTCGACGAGCTCTTCACCGGAACCCTCGCCGGCCTCCCCGCCGTGGCGGTGCTGCGGGTCGAGGCGGGCGGCGTCCGGTCGGGCACCTACTTCTACCGGCGGCGGGGGCGGGACATCGCCCTCGTCTCCGGCGGAAAAAAGGGACTTCTCCTCGAGTGCGCGGCCGAGCACGCCGAGGTGAGCGACGAGCCCTGCGCCGCGCCGACCGGCGTCTGGTCCGTGACGCTCGCGGGGGACCGCGTCGAGGGGACGTGGCGCGCGAGCGAGCGAGCGGCGGCGGGCAAACCGATCTCCTTCGCACGCACGCCGATCGGCCCCGGCGAGAACGCGTTCCTCCGTTACGAGGCGACACGCCGAGCCCTCTTCTCCTTCGCCGACGTCTCGCGCCACGAGCGCAGCGGCGTCGCCTGGAGGATCGTGAAGGAGAAGCTCTCGGGGGTGACCGGGCCGCTCCTCGTCTCCGGTCCGCGCCCGGAGGTCGTCGCGAAGGTGAACGCCGACCTCGAGGCGAGGCTGCGCGACGACGCTGCGTCGCGCCTTGCGCCCGGGGAATTCGAGGTTCGCCACACCGTCGAGCTCGCGAACGAGAGGACCTTCAGCGTCAGCACGTCCACCGGCTGGGACTCACCCGGGGCCGCTCACCCTTCGAACGGGTTCAACGCCGTCACCTGGGACCTCGCTACGGGGGAGAAGGTCGACTGGAGCCGGGTCGTCCGGCTCGTCGACGCCAGGGCTCCGAAACTGGACCTCGCGCGGAAGGACCTCCTCGCCGCGATCACGATCCGGAGGATCCTCTCGGGACCGGGAGGAGACGAGGAAGGCGGATGCCTCGGTGCCGCCCTCGAAAGCTACGGCTGCTCCGAGACGACCTGCGAGGCGGCCTCGCTCTACCCAGGGGCCGCGTCGGGCGTCGACACCTGGGTCCTCTTCCCGACCGAAGCCGGCCTCGCCGTCGCCCCGGGCTCCTACAGCGAGGCCGAGCGCGGCTGCCGCGGCGAGAGGGTCGTCGTGCCGTGGCCCGAGGTCAGGCCCGCGCTCACGGTCGACC
>CALBDV010000530.1 GCA_937927565.1 uncultured Holophagales bacterium | reverse complement strand
GTGAGTCGATGAGCATCCACGAGACAGGTCGCCGTCACCGCGCGCCGGCCCTCCGGGCCGCGGCGCTGGGCGCCGCAATCTCCGTCATCGCAGCCGTCGGCTGCGCCAAGAAGGAGGTCCCGGCCCCTCCGCCGACGGAGGTGAAGGTGGCGACGGTCCTCCAGAAGGACGTCCCGATCTTCGTCGAGGCGATCGGCCAGACACGCGGCTCGACGGAGATCGAGGTCAGGGCCCGGGTCGAGGGGTTCATCGAGACGCTCGACTTCAAGGAAGGGAACCCGGTCAAGAAGGGCGCCCTCCTCTACACGATAGACCCGCAGCCGTTCCAGGCCGCGCTCGCGCAGGCGAAGGGAGCCCTCGCCGAGTCCGAGGCCCAGCTCGCCCGGGCGAAGCAGGACGTCGTCCGGTTCGAGCCGCTCGTGGCGAAGAACGCCATCTCGCGCCAGGAGTACGAGACGGCCGTCGTCGTCCAGCGCGCGGCCGAGGCCGCGGTCGAGGCGTCGAAGGCCCAGGCGCAGCGGGCGGAGATCGACCTCTCGTACACAAAGGTCACGGCGCCCGAGGGCGGCCTCATCGGCAAGACCGAGGTTTACCCCGGCACCCTCGTGGGGCGCGGGCAGAGCACGATCCTGACCCACATCTCGCAGATCGACACGATCCACGTCCGCTTCACGCTCCCCGAGAAGGACTACCTCTACTTCGCCCGGCGGCGGCAGGATCGCGGGCTCTCGGACAAGGCCCCGACCGCGCGGCTCGAGCTCAGCCTCGCCGACGGCACGGTCCACCCGGAGAAGGGGCTGATCGTCTTCGTCGACCGGAACGTCGATGCCGGGACGGGCACGATCCTCATGGAGGCGGCCTTCCGCAACCCCGGCTGGATCGTCAAGCCCGGGCAGTTCGCACGCGTGCGGGCCGCGGTCGACTTCAAGGAAGGCGCGATCCTCGTGCCGCAGCGGGCGGTCTCCGAGCTGCAGGGGATCTACAACGTCGCCGTCCTCGGCGCGGGCGACGCGATCGAGATCCGGATGGTCACCCCGGGTCAGCGGATCGGGAACCTCTGGCTGATCGAGGAAGGGCTCAAGGCGGGCGAGAAGATCGTCGTCGAAGGGCTCCAGAAGGTCCGGCCCGGCATGAAGGTGAAGGCCGAGACCGTGACGATCGAGGAGAGCGGCGCGGCGGCCCCTGGCGGGGCCGCACCGGCCGCCAAGGGCGAGGCCAAGGGCGCCCAGGGGTAGGCCGCCATGGCACAGTTCTTCATCCGGCGGCCGATCGTCGCCATCGTCATCTCGATCATCATCGTCCTCCTCGGGCTCAACGCGCTCCGCGGGCTGAGCTTCGAGCAGTACCCGTTCCTGGCGCCCCCCACGATCCGCGTCACCGCCACCTACCCGGGCGCCTCGGCCGTCGCGGTCGAGCAGTCCGTGGCGACCCCGATCGAGCAGGAGGTCAACGGCGTCGAGGGGATGATCTACATGAAGTCGTCGAACACCTCCGACGGCCGCATGCTCCTCGACGTCAACTTCCAGGTGGGCACGAACCAGGACATGGCGAACGTGCTCACGCAGAACCGGGTCAACTCGGCGCAGGCCCGGCTCCCCCAGGAGGTCGTCCAGCAGGGGATCACGGTGAAGAAGCAGAGCCCCAGCATCCTGATGCTGATCTCGCTCTTTTCGCCTGAAGGAAGCTACGACGCGAACTTCCTGATCAACTACTGCGGCATCAACCTGCGCGACCAGCTCCTCCGCATCCCGGGCATCGCACAGGTCGACCTCTTCGGCGGCACCGACTACGGCATGCGGATCTGGCTGCGGCCCGACAAGATGGCCAAGCTCGGCCTCACCCCCGCCGACGTCATGCAGGCCGTCAAGGAGCAGAACCTGCAGGCCCCCGCCGGACGCATCGGCGGGCGCCCGTCGCCTGCGGACCAGGAGTTCACCTACACGGTCAGCGCCCCCGGCCGCCTCATCACCGAGGACGAGTTCGCGAACATCATCGTCCGCGAGACGGAGACGGGCGGGGCGGTGAGAATCCGCGACATCGGCCGCGTCGAGCTCGGCTCGCAGGACTACAACGCCTTCGGCCGGCTGAACGGGAAGCCCGCGGGCGCGATGGCCGTCTACCTTCTCCCCGGCGCGAACCAGCTCGCGGCCGCCGAGGCGATCTACGAGACGATGAAGACGGCGAAGACCTTCTTCCCGTCCGACCTCGACTACAAGATCGTCTACGACACGACCCCGGCCGTCGAGGCTTCGATCGAGTCGATCTTCCACACGTTCCTCGAGGCCGTCCTCCTCGTCACCCTCGTCGTCATCATCTTCCTGCAGAACCTGAGGGCGACGATCATCCCGCTCCTCACCGTCCCGGTTTCCCTCATCGGGACGTTCATCTTCTTCCCGCTCCTCGGCTTCTCGGTGAACACGCTCTCGATGTTCGGGCTCGTACTAGCCATCGGCATCGTCGTCGACGACGCGATCGTCGTCGTCGAGGCCGTCATGCACCACATCGAGCACGGGATGGCGCCGAAGGAGGCGACGGTCCAGGCGATGAAGGAGGTCTCGGCCCCCGTCATCAGCATCGCCCTCATCCTCTGCGCCGTCTTCGTCCCGGTCGCCTTCATCCCCGGCCTGACCGGCCAGATGTACCAGCAGTTCGCGCTCACGATCGCGATCTCGGTCCTCCTCTCGGCGTTCAGCGCGCTCTCCCTCTCGCCGGCGCTCTCCGCGATGCTCCTCAAGCCCGCGAAGCCCCGGACCGGGATCCTCGGCAAGTTCTTCGGCGGCTTCAACAAGGGCTTCGAGGCGACGACGAACGTCTACATCAAGGGCGCGACGATGCTCGTGCGCCGCTCGATCCTGACGATCGGCCTCGTCGTCGTCGTGGCGGTCGGAGCCGGGTTCTTCGGCGGGAAGCTCCCCGCCGGCTTCATCCCGGAGGAAGACCAGGGGATCCTCGGCGTCAACGTGACGCTCCCGCCGGGCGCCTCGCTCGAGCGCTCGAGCGCCGTCCTCGCCAAGGTCGAGGAGATCCTGTCGAAGACCGACGGGATCGAGTCGTACCAGACGGTCGGCGGCTTCGGGGTCGTCACGAACACGTTCCAGCCGAACTTCGGGACGATCTTCATGCGCCTGAAGCCCTGGGGGGAACGCAAGGGCGGGGGCCTCCACGCGAAGGAGATCATGGCGAAGGTGGGGGCCGAGGTCCGGCGCATCCCCGACGCCGTCATCTTCCCGTTCAACATCCCGACGATCTCGGGCTTCGGCGCCTCGGCCGGCTTCAACTTCGTCGTCCAGGACCGAAGCGGCTCGATGAGCGTCGACCAGCTCGGCGCCTACGCGACGCAGTTCGCGGAAGCCGCCCGTAAGCGTCCCGAGATCGGGAACATCTTCACGTCGTTCGACCCGCGCTACCCGCAGGTGAAGGTCGAGCTCGACCGGGAGAAGGCCCGCAAGCTCGGCGTCCCGGTCAACGAGGCCTACCAGGCGCTCTCCTCGAGCCTCGGTGGCAGCTACGTGAACGACTTCAACCGGTTCGGACGCCTCTTCCGCGTCTACGTCCAGGCGGAGGCGGATTACCGGCGGAAGCCGGACGACATCAAGGACATCTGGGTGAAGAGCAAGACGACCGGAGACATGGTCCCCCTCGGCACGCTCGTCTCGATCACGCCGCAGGGGGGGACGGAGCTGACGAACCGCTTCAACCTCCTCCGCTCGGTCGAGTTCAACGGCGTGCCTGGGAAGGGTTATGCCTCGGGCCAGGCGCTCGCCGCGCTGGAGGCCGCCTTCAAGGAAACGATGCCCCCCGAGATGGGCTACACGTACGCCCAGCTCTCCTACCAGGAGAAGACCGCGTCCCCCGCCGGGCCGACGTTCGTGGCGGCGATCGTCTTCGTCTTCCTCCTCCTCGCCGCGACGTACGAGAGCTGGCGCCTGCCGTGGGCGGTTCTCCTCGGGTCGCCCCTCGTCGCCCTCGGCTCCTTCTTCGGCGTCTGGCTCGCGGGCTACGACAACAACGTCTACGTCCAGATCGGGAACATCATGCTCATCGGCCTCGCGGCCAAGAACGCGATCCTCATCGTCGAGTTCGCGAAGGCGAAGCAGGAGGAGGGAATGAGCATCCAGGAGGCGGCGCTCACGTCGGCCCGCCTCCGCTTCCGGCCCATCCTCATGACCGCCTTCGCCTTCATCCTCGGCGTCGTTCCGCTCATGAGGGCGTCCGGCGCCGGCGCGGGCGCCCAGAACGTCATGGGAACCGCCGTCTTCTGGGGGATGCTCGTCGCCACGGCGCTCGGCGTCTTCCTCATCCCGGGCAACTACGCCTTCGTCGAGTCGCTGGGACGCAAGAAGGGGGCGGCGGCGGTGGACGCCACGACGCCCTTGCCGACGCCGTCCCACGGGGGAGGGCACTGACATGGCCCGCAGGCTCACCGTCATCGCCGCGCTCGCCCTCCTCGCATCCGGCTGCACCCTCGGCCCGAACTACCAGCGTCCGGAGCTTCCCGCCCCCGAGGCCTGGCGGCAGATCCCGCAGGCCGAGGCCGAGAGCCTCGCCAACACGAGCTGGTGGGA
>CALBDV010000529.1 GCA_937927565.1 uncultured Holophagales bacterium | reverse complement strand
CTCCCGTGCCTCGCGATGCGTCTCCCTGTGGAGACGAATGGGGGAGCGACTCGCTCGCGCCCTATCATTCCGCCTTCGTGCTTCTGAACGCCCTGCTCCGCTCCGAGTTCGATCCCGTAATACGCGGGCGTGGAGCGGACTACTTCGACCGGGGCCGGATCCGGTCGAGGGTCGGAAACGACGTCGCGGTGATCGCCAGGGTGTCGGGCACCAGGGACTACACCGTCAATGTCGGACGGGTCGGAGACGAGTTGGAGCTCTCCTGCACGTGCCCCTACTTCGAGGGCGAGGGCCCCTGCAAGCATCTCTGGGCCGTCCTCCTCCTCGCCGAGGCGGAGGGGTTCCTGCTTGGCGATGGCAGGCCGGTCCGGAAGGTGAGGCTGGCCGACCCCGATGGAGACGAGCTCGAGGAGGGCCTCGAGGATGACTTCGAGGACGAGCTCGACGAGGTGATCGAAGAAGAGCGAAGGCGCCTCCAGCCGCCGGCCCGGAATTCGCCGCCGCCGCGGCGCGAGCACACGCCCCCGGACCGGCCACTGGCCCGGCCCTCGTGGGAGACGGCCCTCGCGTCGGTCTCCACCGCCACCCCCGCCGCATCGGGCCGCCCGCTGGCGTGGCCGCCACGGCGGGAGCTGCTCTACGTCGTCGACGTTGCCGCCTCGCGCTCGGCCGGCTTGACACTAGGGCTCTTCACGCGCGACCCGGCCGTGAGGGGCGGATTCCTGACCCCGCGGCCGATCGCCCTGACGCGAGCGGAGGTGGCCCGGCTCCCCCTGGCCGCCGACCGGAGAGCTCTCGCACTTCTCGCGGGGGCGACGCCGGCTGGGATCGACGCGAGCTGGGCGGACTCGTGGGTGCGGCTCCCTTTCACGTTCGTCCTGAGAGAAACGCTGGCCGAGCTGCTCCTTCCGGACCTGTGCGCGGAGGGGCGCTGCGTCCTCCGCCACGGCGCGCGGCGCGACATGTTCGTTCCGATCGCCTGGGACGACGGCCCACCCTGGAAGCTCGTTCTCGTTTGCGCGAGGGATGGCGCTGGAGACCTCGTGGTCCGCGGTTCGCTCCAGCGCGGCGGCGACTCGCTCGACCTTGCCGAGCCTGACTTCCTGACGAGGGAAGGGCTCCTGCTGAGGCAAGCGCGCCTCTCGCGCTGGGCCGGAAGCGGGTCGTTCGGCTGGGTCGTGCTGCTGCGGCGAGACGGCGAGCTGCGCGTCCCCGCCTCGGGGCTTGCGCGCCTCCTCGACGGGCTCGTCGCGGGAGCCGTCGACTGCGAGGTGGAGCTTCCCCAGGACGTGGCGGTCACGGAGGCTGGCGGCCCTCCCGTCCCACATCTGAGGCTCGAGCTGAGGGCGGAGGCTCCGGGCCGGGCGCCGCTCGCGTTCGGGACTCTGGCTTTCGACTACGACGGGCGGGAGGTCGTCTGGGGAGAGCCCGGGGGGCTGTTGCGGGCCGGCCCGGTCCGGCTCGTACGTCGCGACGAGGCCTCCGAAGCGGAGGCCGCCAGCCGCCTCGAACGCGTGGGTCTGACGCCTTTCCCCGCGCCCGACGGGCGCTCGACGTCGTTCGCGATCGGGCCCGACAGGGTCCCCGACGTCGTCCGCGAGCTGATGACCGCGGGGTGGCGGGTCGAAGCGGAGGGGCGTCAGGTGCGGGCCGGGGGAGCCGCGAAGGTCTCGGTCACGTCGGGCGTCGACTGGTTCGACCTGCGGGCCGAGGTCGATTTCGGCGGCCTCTCGGCGAGCCTCCCGGAGCTCCTCGCGGCGCTCCGGGCGCAGCGGCGCTGGGTGACTCTCGGTGACGGGACTCTCGGGCTGCTGCCGGAGGAGTGGCTGCGGCAGAACGAGCTCCTCGCGGGAATGGGCCAGGCGAGCGGAGAGCGGATTCGCTTCCAGCGGGGGCAGCTCGTGCTTCTCGACGCGCTCCTGGCGGCCGTGCCGGAGGCGAAGTGCGACGCGGCGTTCAAGCGGGCCCGCGAGGCGCTGGCCCGCTTCACCGGGGCCGTCCCGCTCGACCCTCCGCGATCCTTCGTGGGGACTCTCCGGCCCTACCAGCGCGAAGGGCTCGGCTGGCTGACGTCCCTCCGGGAGCTGGGGTTCGGTGGCTGCCTCGCCGACGACATGGGGCTCGGCAAGACGGTGCAGGTCCTCGCGCTCCTCGACGGCCGACGGGCCGGCGGGCACGGTCCGTCGCTCGTCGTCATGCCGCGCTCCCTTCTCTTCAACTGGAGGGACGAGGCGGCCCGGTTCGCGCCGCGGCTCACCGTCCTCGACTACTCCGGCGCCGCCCGCGGCGGAACGGACCCGTCGCGCCACGACCTCGTCCTGACGACGTACGGCACTCTCAAGCGTGACGTGGGAACGCTGAAGGCGATCGACTGGGACTACGTCGTCCTCGACGAGGCGCAGGCCGTCAAGAACGCCACGACCGCCACGGCGAAGACCGTCCGCCTCGTGAAGGCGAATAATCGCCTCGCGCTGAGCGGTACCCCGGTCGAGAACCACCTCGGGGAGCTCTGGAGCCTCCTCGACTTCCTCAACCCCGGGATCATGGGGAAGGCGTCGGCGTTCTCGGGCAAGGCGGCCCGGAACCCGGACGAGAAGACGCGCGGCCTCCTGGCGCGGGCGGTGCGGCCGTTCGTCCTCCGCCGGACGAAGGAGAAGGTCGCCAGCGAGCTCCCCGCCAAGGTAGAGCAGACCGTGCTCTGCGAGATGGGCGCCACGCAGCGCCGGCTCTACGGAGAGCTGAAGGACCACTACCGCCGCACGCTCCTCGCGAAGGTCGAACGGCTCGGCCTCGGCCGGTCGAAGATCCACGTTCTGGAGGCGCTCCTCAGGCTCCGGCAGGCTGCGTGCCACCCCGGGCTCCTCGACGCGCGCCGGGCGGACGAGGAGAGCGCCAAGCTCGAGGCGCTCCTGCCCCGGCTGGTGGAGCTGGCCGATGAGGGGCACAAGGCGCTCGTCTTCTCCCAGTTCACCTCGTTTCTCTCCCTCGTGCGGAAGAGGCTCGATGCGGCGGGCGTGACCTACGAGTACCTCGACGGCCAGACGCGGGACCGCGCCGCACGCGTCGCGCGTTTCCAGTCCGACGGCGGCGGACCGATCTTCCTCGTCAGCCTCAAGGCGGGAGGGCTCGGCCTCAACCTCACCGCCGCCGGCTACGTCTTCATCCTCGATCCCTGGTGGAACCCGGCCGTGGAGGCGCAGGCGGTCGACCGGGCGCACCGGATCGGCCAGAGCCGCGCCGTCTTCGCTTACCGCCTCATCACGAAGGAGACGATCGAGGAGAGGGTGGCCGAGCTGCAGAAGACGAAGAAGCATCTCGCCGAGTCGATCCTCACGGCGGATGCGGGTCTCCTCCAGACGCTGAAGCGGGAGGACCTCGAGCTGCTGCTGTCCTGAGGAGGGGCGATTTGGTGACCCTGTCCTGAGACAGTGTCCACGAGCCGACGCCCGTGTCGCGCTCTCCAACGAAGTGTTCAGCGGCTTTCGGCGGGAGCAGAATGGGCCATGCGATTTCCCAAGCCATCGCGATCTGGGGCGCAGAGCGCCCTCTGCCTGGCGCTCCTGCTCTTCGCGGTCGAGGCCACCGCCCGGGTCATCCCGAGCGCCCCCGTCTCCAATTGGCCCGTCATTCCAGCCGTCCAGAAGCGCGCCGCTCGGCATACGGTCGTCCTCG
>CALBDV010000528.1 GCA_937927565.1 uncultured Holophagales bacterium | reverse complement strand
CTTCCGCGCTGGGACGGGCGCCCTCTGGAGCGCGAGGCGTGGTGCCTGCGCTATCTCCCCAGCAGGTATGGGCGAGCCTAACAACGCGCTGGAGCAGACGGCCGAAGACGGCCGCTGCTCAGCGCGAGGTCGTTGGGCGCACTCACCGAAGCGTTACCTTGAAGCCTTCAGAAGTCCTTCAGCCTCTGCACGACGTATGCCGGGGCGTAGGCCAGCAGCGAACGTGCCCACTGTACGTTGACGACGCGAAGGGCTGTCACGTCCTGATTGGGAGCGGGACCCCCGTCGTCAGCGGGAGACGCGCGTTCATTCTCACTGCATCGCACGTTGCAGAGGAACTGGGCGAAGCGCCTCTCATCCTGGCGGCTGACCGATTCTTCTTGGCCGGGCCGATTGTGGCCCTCCAGTACCCTGGCCAACCCGAAGTGGACGCCGATATTGCGCTCATCTTCCTGAACTCGGCAACAGCCCTCGCCCTCGCTGCTACCTACCAGTTCACGTCCGCGCACGAGATCGAAGCCAGCACACCGGTGAATGACTTCACGTGGTACGCGGTCGCCGGCTACCCTGGCTCGAAGAACAAGCCCGTCGGCCGGACGCGCGACGTCACGATCTCTAGCGCCTATATCTTCGCAAGAGCGCTTACGCAGATCGCCCCCCTTGGCGCTCCGGGGAAGCACGACAGCACCCACCTCGCGATGCCAGTCCATCCTGATCAGTACCGGGGCTTGGGTGATTCACGCGAGCACTTGTTCCGCCTCCATGGCATGAGCGGCGGTGGCGTGTGGCGCATCGACATCGATGCCACCACAGGCAGTCTAACAGGCTGTTGAAGAAGGCGCGTCCCGGTCCAAGATCGGGCTTGTCGACGAATTCCGCAGCGTAGCGACATATGGCGCATCCTGTTCGAAGCCCTCGAGCTCCTCGGCGTGACGCCTCCCTGCCGCGGTCCGCCGCGGCGCCGCGAGGCGGCCGAGCCCACTGGGGGCTCTCGTTCGGGGGCTCATCCAGGCGCCCCCACGAGCTTCGCCACTCGTATGAGGTTGTAGGCGGCGCCGACCATGTACCAAGCGTGTTGGGTCCGCTCTCGGCCCTTGAATCGGGTTCGTCGGAAGTTCCCGACGGTTCTCACCCACCCGAAGATCTCCTCGACGAGCTTTCGCACCCGCTGACTCACCGAGTACCCCGGACGCGAAGTCGTGCGGCCGTCGATCGCCGAGCGCCGTCGCGCGTGCTCGTTCCTCGCGACGTGCAGCGTGATTCGTCGCTTGCGGCACTCTGCGACGAAGTCTCGTGTGTCGTACCCCTTGTCCGCGCCCACCGTGATCCGCTTGGTCCCCGGAAGCGCCTCGTCGAACATCTCCAGTGCGGTGAGCCGCTCGGCGTGGCCATTGGCCTCCGCGATGCGGAAGTCGACGAGCAGCCCGTTCCGATTCTCCATCAGGGAGTGCCCCGAGTACGACAGCCGTGCAGTGGTGCCGTTGCTCTTGCGCGCGAGCCGCGACTCCGGGTCGGTCGTCGACTCGTGCGTGTCGTTGCTCCGGCTCTCTCCGCGGAAGTCGACACTCGGATTGCCCGGGTCATCCGGGGGCGGCGCGTTCTTGTCCTTGCGGTCCTTGCGCTTGAAGCTCTTCAGAGACGCCCACGCCTCGATCAGCGTCCCATCCACGGTGAAGCGCTCGTCGCTCATCAGTCGCGCTTTCCGAGCCTGCGCCACGATTTCTGCGAAGAACGCCTTCGCCACCTCGTGCTCGATCAGCCGCTCGCGGTTGCGGGAGAAGGAGCTGTGGTCGAAGCTCGCTTCGAGCATGTCCATGTCGAGAAACCATCGGTAGAGAAGGTTGTAGTCCAGCTGCTCGCAGAAGAGACGCTCGCTTCGGATCGTGTAGAACGCCATGAGCAGGGTGGCCTTGAGCAGCCGCTCGGGCGGGATCGACGGACGCCCACCGTCCGCGTACATGTCGTCGAACAGCGGCGACAGCCGCGCCAACGCGGTGTCGGCCAGCTTCTTCACCTTCCGCAAGGGATGACTGCTCGGCACCACCGTCTCCGGCGACATCAGGCACAGCATCGAGGCTTGCTTGCGATCGGCTCCGCGCATGGGCAGGAAAGGTAACGCAGCTGTGGACCGCGTCGATCCCCCGCGCCCGGTTTTTCAACAGCCTGCTAAGCGATCCTCGCCTTGTCGGAGTTGCGATTGAACACCTGAAACGAAAGAACGCAGTGCTGGCCACACGTGCCACTCTTGCGCAGGAATTGTTCTCGTCCCTGGCCGAGGTGGAGGCGGAACTCGCGGCGGCCCTCGATCCTGATGAAGGAGGCGCCTAACAAGCCGTTGCAGCGGACGGCTCGGCTTCGGTCGCCTTCGGCTCCCTCTTCCGCCCGCCGCTGAACGGCAATACGTTAGGCAGACCTCTGAAACGGGATTATCTAGACCGGCTTGGTCGGAGCACGGCTGACCTGGATAACCAGAGAAGACCAGCGAGAGCTGGTGCTCGAGAGCTGTCGCGCTGCCTTGCCAGGGGCGAGGCCTGGCCTCGCTCAGACGCTCGACACCAAGACCAAGAGGCCGCGCGTCGGGGGACGCGCGCCTCGCCTCCTGGTACCGAGTGCCCGCGTCTGTGGTGCAGCTCGAGCGCCCGACGAGCTGCTGTTCCTCGCACAGCGGGGCACAGCGTGGTGCCTGCAGTTCGAGTGCGGCGAGCTCGCGCGGCCGGGGCCGTGTCTGCGCTGCCTACCTGGGAGGGGCAGGCCCCGCTGCGGTCGCGCAAGCGCGCGTGCTGCTCGCTCGGGCCTGCCCACCCGAGACTGCGAGCTCCGGCATCGGGGAAGGGTGCAGCATGGGCGTGCCCGCCGCGGTGCAGCTCGTAGGGGTTATCCCTGTGTGAGCCAATGTGCCTGCGCTGCAGCTCTCGTGGGTCGGGGTAAGCGCCTTGCCAAAGGACCTGGGCCGT
>CALBDV010000527.1 GCA_937927565.1 uncultured Holophagales bacterium | reverse complement strand
GCGCTGATGACCGGGTTCATCGTCGTCTACATGGTCGCCTCGCCGTTCTTCGGCGTCCTCGGCGACCGGGGCTCGCGGCCGCGCCTCCTCGCGCTCGGCGTCTTCGTCTGGAGTCTCGCCACGGCTGCCGCTGGGCTCGCGAAGAGCTTCGCATCGCTCTTCGCCGCACGCGCGGCGGTCGGCATCGGCGAGGCCGCCTACGGCACGATCGCCCCGAGCCTCCTCGCCGACTACTTCTCGAAGGAGAAGCGCGGCCGGATCTACGCGATCTTCTTCTGCGCGATTCCGATCGGTTCCGCGCTCGGCTACATCGTCGGCGGCTATGCCGACACGCATCTCGGCTGGCGTGCGGCCTTCTTCGTCGCCGGTCTCCCGGGCGTTCTCCTCGCGTTCCTGGCGCTGACCCTTCCCGACCCGCCCCGCGGAGCGAGCGATGCGGGAGAGGCGGGAGAAGCCCTGCCCGAAGGCGTCTCTACCAAGGCCGGCTGGAGCTCCTACCTCGCCCTCGCGAAGAACAGGCCGTTCCGGATCGCCGTCCTCGGCTACGCGGCCTACACCTTCGGCATCGGCGGCATGGCCTTCTGGATGCCCGCGTTTCTCGAACGGGTCCGCGGCGTCCCGAAAGAGGCGGCGACGGTCCAGTTCGGCCTCGTCGTGGTCGTCACGGGGTTCGTCGGGACCTTCGCGGGCGGCTTCGTGGGCGACGCCCTCCTGAAGCGGACGAAGGAGGCCTACCTCTGGGTCTCCGGCGTCGCGACGCTGCTCTCCGTCCCCTTCGCGTTCGTTGCGCTGACCGTCCCGAATCCGCGCGTCTACCTCCCGGCGCTGATCGTCGCGCAGCTCCTGGTCTTCGCATCGACCGGCCCGATCAACTCGGCCATCGTCAACGACGTCCTGCCGTGGCAGCGCGCGACGGCCGTGGCGGCGTGCAACTTCACGATCCACGTCCTCGGCGACGTCCCTTCGCCGCCGCTCCTCGGCGCCCTCTCCGACGCGTCGTCCCTCCAGAGCGCCGTCCTCCTCGTACCGATCGCCTTCCTCGTGGGAGGCACGATCTGGACCTGGGGCGCACTGTCGGGGCGTCGCGGGTGATCCGGGCCGCCGCCACCGCGGTCTCGCGTCTCGTCCTGCGCGTCTTCTACCGCCGCATCGAGGCCGCAGGCCTCGCGCGGATCCCGGCGGCGGGCCCGACGATCCTCGTCCTGAACCACCCCAACGGGCTGATGGACCCTCTCCTCCTCCTCTGTCTCTCGCCGCGCCCCGTGGCGTTCCTCGCGAAGTCGCCCCTCTTCACGATGCCGTTCGTCTCGCTCTTCGTGAAGGCGTTCGACTCGATCCCGGTCTACCGCCCCCAGGACGCCGACGCCGACGTGCGTCGGAACCGCGAGACCTTCGCGAAGGCGCGCGAGCTCCTGAAGCGGGGCGGCGTCCTCGCCCTCTTCCCCGAGGGGGTCTCGCACGACGAACCGAGGCTCATGCCGCTCAAGTCGGGCGCCGCGCGGATCGCGCTCGGTGCGGCGTCGGAGGGGCCGGTCACCGTCGTCCCGGCCGGTCTGACGTACGAGGCGCGGGATATCTTCCGGAGTGGCGCGCTCCTGCGCATCGCCGAGCCGTTCACGGTCGAGCCGATCCCTCTCGACGAGAAGGGCGAACCGCCGAGGACCGCCGTCAAGGCGCTCACCGAGCGCCTCAGGCTCGCGCTCGAGGGCGCGACGCTCCAGGCCGACGACCACGCGACGCTCGGGCTCGCCGCGTTCGCGCAGTCGCTCCTGCCGGCCGGGGCGGAGATGGCCGGCCTGGACGAGAGAGTCTCCCGCCAGCGCCACCTCCTCGAGAGAGCCGCCCGGCTGCGCGAGTCGGAGCCCGAGCGCCTCGGCGCACTCACGGCGCGCCTCGCGCGCCTCTCCCGCGTCCTCTCGTCGTCCGGGCTCTCCCCGTCCGACCTCGACGCCGGCATGGCCCGCGCCGAGCTCGCCATCTCGACGCTCGCCGCGCTCCTCGTCGCGCTCTTCCTCGCGCCGCCGGCGCTCGTCGGTGTCCTCGCGCACGCCCCCGCCTACAACCTCGTCGGCCCCCTCGCCACGCGCCTCTCGCGCGGCGACACCGACATCGTCGCGACGATCAAGGTCCTCGGCGCCTTTCTCTTCTTCCCCCTCACGTGGGCCGCGCTCGGGACCGCCGCCGGTCTCGCCTGGGGCCTCCCGCTCGGCCTCCTCGTTGGCCTCTCGCTCCCGGTCCTCGGGTACCTCGCGCTCCTCCTCCTCGAGCGCTGGGAGGCGACGCGCGCCGCGCTGCGTGCCCTCGGCCTCTCCCTCTTCCGTCGCCGCGCCTTCGTTCGCCTCCGGCGCGAGCGCGAGGCGATCGTCGAGGAGATGCGTTCCCTCGACGCCCTCCTCGCCGCAGAATAGAAAATCAAGACCTGACCCCGTTACTCTCCTCGGGGTCAGGTCTACCGTCTACGCTCTGCGGGGATCAAACAAGGGAGAGGAGCGCCTCCTCCACGGCTCCCTTTACGAGCGGGACCTTGTATTCGTTGCCCGACATCGGCTGGGCTCCCTTCACGGCGAGCTCGGCGGCTTCGGCGGCGGCCTTCGCGTCGAGGGGACGGCCGACGAGGAGCTTCTCGACCTCGGGGACGCGCCAGGGGGTCGGGGCGACGCCGGAGAGGACGACGCGGGCCGAGGCGACCTTGCCGTCTTTCACCGACAGCGCGAGGGCGACGCCCCCGAGGGCGAAGTCCCAGGCGCCGCGGGCGCGGACCTTCTTGTAGAGGCCCTTGCCCCCCGCGAGGGGTGGCGGGAGGAGGATCTCGGTGATCACCTCGCCGGGGGCCAGCACGGTTTCACGGGTGTGGTCGACGGCGGGAAGGACGAAGAGCTTCTCCACCGGGACGCTCCTCGTCCCCTTCGGCCCAGACACCTTCACCGTCGCCTGGAGCGCGACGAGGGGCGAGGCCGTGTCGGAGGGGTGGACGATGAAGCAGCCGGA
>CALBDV010000526.1 GCA_937927565.1 uncultured Holophagales bacterium | reverse complement strand
TGGGCATCTGAGCGCGAGAGCATAGGCCGCGCAGGCGGCATGTCAACGGTTTGCTGAAAATGCCCCGGAACGCGTAAACGCGTATTGCGCCGCAGCGTCAGAGAAGCTGTCGGAGGCTCTCGGCACCGAGCCGGGCGCGCAGGGCCAGGAACAGCTCCGCGGTCGCGGTCGCGTCGACGAGGGCGTCGTGCGGGGGGTAGGGCGGCAGGCCGAGCTGGTCGCGGGCGGCGAAGAGGTTCAGCTCGGGATCGCCCGGGGGATTCCCGAGGAACCGCTTCGCGTCGGCCCAGCGATAGAGGAGGCGCACGGTGTCGACGACGGGGGGGGGCGACCAGGGGCGGCCCGCGGACCGGAAGGCGGCCTCGAGGAACCGGACGTCGATCGGCGCGTGGTGAACCAGGAGGACATTTCCTGCGAGGCGCCGCTCGATCTCGGGGAGGAGGTCGCCGAGCTCCGGCGCGTTGCGGGTGTCGAAGGGACGAAGGTGGTGGGCGCCGAGGGCGCCGACGGACGGGGAGCGCTCTTCGGGAGGGTGGACGAGGGAGGAGAAGGCCTCCCCCAGCCGCACGAGGCCGTTCCTCACGGGGACCATTCCTACCGAGAGGATGGCGTCGCGCCGGGAGTCGAGGCCCTCGGTCTCGAGGTCGAGCGACCAGAAGACGACGTCGGTGTAGCGCGGCGAGCGCGCGGGCAGGAGGTCCCGCAGCCTCACGCCGTCGTGACCTGATAGCGCGAGATCGCGTCCTTCTGGGCGTTGCGGACCGCCAGGAAGGCCTCCTTCAGGTGACGCCTCTCGGAGGGGGAAAGGGCGTCGACGGCCACGTGGTTCCCGGGGGTGCGCTCCTCGGAGAGCGCCCGGATCTGCTCGCGCAGGCGGAGGCCGAGGAGGAAGACGTACGCCTCCTCGAGCGCCTCCCCGGACTCCGGGTCGATGAGCCCCGCGGCGGTCGCGGCGCGGAGCCGTTCGACGGTCGGCGTCGCGCGGACGCCGGCGTCGAGGGCCCAGAGCCGGGCGAGGCCCTGGATCGGGGCGATGCCGCCCTTCTTCAGGTCGACGCCACCGTTCTCGAGCTCCAGGCGGCGGAACGCGCCGAGGGGCGGGCGGAACGCGATGGCGCCCCGGGCGAGGTGAGAAAGGAACGGGGCGTTTCGCCGAGCCCGCGTCAGGACTTCGCTCAGGGGCGCGAGGTCGAGCCGGCCTCCGGCGCTCCGGTGGTCGAAGAAGATCCCCGCGGCGAGGACCGCCTCCGCCTTCGGCGTGTCGATCCAGGCACCGAAGCGGTCCACCCACTCGGAGAGCGAGCCGGCGTGGTTCGTCGCCATGTAGCCGCCCGGGCAGGGGGGAAAGCCGGCGGAGACGAGGTCGGCGACGACCTTGTGCGCGAGCCGGCGGAAGTACGAGCGGGTCGCCTCGTCGCCGTCGCGGTAGACGAGGGCGTTGTCCTGGTCGGTCAGGAGGGTCTGCTCGAAGCGCCCTTCCGACCCGAAGACGAGGAACGCGTAGGGGCACGGCGGCTCGCCGAGGTCGCGCTCCGCCCAGACGAGGAGCCGGCGCACGAGGGCGTCGTTCAGGTGGGAGACGAGCCGGGCGATGTGAGTGGCGGGAAGCCCGCTCTTCACGAGCGCCGCCACCATCTGCGCGAGGTCGGTGCCGTAGGTCCGGAGCGCATCGCGGCTCCGCATCCGCTCCACGCGCTTGAACGTCAGGATGGGGCCGTGCGACTGGTGGCGCATGAGGTCCGTCGACGTGACGACCCCCACGATCCGCCCGTCGCGTTCCAGAGGGAGGTGATGGATGCCGTGTTCGAGCATCGCCTGCCACGCACCGTAGACCGGCGTCCCGTAGGGCACCGTCCGGATCGGGCTGCTCGCCACCGCCCGCGCCGGAGTGTCGGGGCCGAGGCCCGCGGCGAGGACGCGGTTGCGCAGGTCGCGGTCGGTGACGATCGCCGGAGGGTCGGACAGGAGGAGAACCGAGCTGACACCGTCGTCGCGCATGACTCTCGCCGCCTCGAGCACCGTCGCATCGGCAGCGACGGTGACGGGCGGCCGCTCGGCGAGCGCGCCGACCGGGAGGAGGACGTTCCCGCCGCAGGCCGTCTCGGCGCTGAAGGCGGGCTGGTGCCGGAGCCTCTCCGCGAGCCCCTGGGTGAAGAAGCGGGCGAACGGCGCCCAGGCGAGGAGATGGCGGAAGACGGCCTCGGGGATCCGGTAGGCGAGGAGGTCCTCCTCGACGACGACGTCGGCCGACACCTGCCCCGTCATGACCGAGTACCCGAAGAAGTCGCCTTCCTCGAGGACGGCGGAGGTCTCGCCATTTCGCTCGAGGCGGACGAGCCCCTTCCGGATGACGTAGAGCGCGTCGCTCGGCGCACCATCGGCGGAGAGGATGCGCGTTCCCTGGGGGAAGTAGGCGATCTCCAGGGCGCCCGCCGCCTGCTCGAACGCCTCGGCGGAGAGGGCGTCGAACGGTGGGGTTCCGCGGAGGAACGAGCGTGGGTCGAGGTGGGGCTCCACCGGCGGGGTGGTGACGTCGTTCGGCACGGAAACAGTCTACGCGGGGAGTGGTCGCCGAAAAGGGGGTGAATGCCCGGAACGCGTTAGCGCAGTAGACGGCGACGGGCGGATTCGGATAGAAACGCAGGCTCCAAGGACAAGCGAGGAGGAGCGGCCCATGAGCGACGGCGAGGAGAAGAGAGCACCGGCTGTCACCGAGACGAGCGAGGCCCAGATCGCGTCCCACTGGAAGGAGGAGGAGACCTACAGGCCTCCCGTCACGTTCGTCACGCAGGCGAACCTGGCCGACCCCCGGATCGACGAGCGGTTCGCCGAGAAGAACTTCCCGAAGTGCTTCGAGGAGTACGCCGAGCTCCTCACGTGGTACGAGCGCTGGCACACCGTCCTCGACACCCAGGACCCGCCGTTCTGGAAGTGGTTCGTCGGCGGCAGGATCAACGCCTCGTACAACTGCGTCGACCGCCACCTCGCGAAGTACAAGAACAAGGCGGCGCTCATCTTCGTCCCGGAGCCGGAGGACGAGGACCCGACCGCGATCACCTACCAGGAGCTGTACGCGCGGGTCAACGAGTTCGCGGCGCTCCTGCGCGATTTCTGCGGCCTGAAGGCCGGCGACCGCGTCACGATCCACATGCCGATGGTCGCCGAGCTCCCGATCACGATGCTCGCCTGCGCCCGGCTCGGCATCATCCACTCGGTCGTCTTCGGCGGGTTCAGCGGCGAGGCGTGCGGCCTGCGCGCCGCCGACTCCGGGAGCAGCGTCCTCATCTACATGGACGGCTACTACCGCAGCGGCAGGATGATCGACCACAAGGCGAGCGCCGAGATCGCCGTGGCGACCGCGGAGAAGGAAGGCCAGAAGATCGACAAGGTCCTGGTCTGGAAGCGCTACCCCGAGAAGTACACGTCGGCCACGCCGATGGTCGCGGGGCGCGACTTCTTCGTCGACGAGGTCCTGAAGGACTACCACCGCGCCCGCGTCGAGCCGGTCCCGCTGGACGCGGAGCACCCGCTCTTCCTCATGTACACGAGCGGCACCACGGGCAAGCCGAAGGGCTGCCAGCACCGGACGGGGGGCTACCTCGCCTACGTGGCGGGCACCTCGAAGTACATCCAGGACATCCACCCGGAGGACGTCTACTGGTGCATGGCCGACATCGGCTGGATCACCGG
>CALBDV010000525.1 GCA_937927565.1 uncultured Holophagales bacterium | reverse complement strand
GGCCGCGCCGAGGAAGAGGAGGTCGACCGGCTTCCTCACGCCGAGGAAGAGGAAGAGGATGACGCCGAGGAGGCCGAAGACGGCCGCCATGGCCACCTTCTTCCCGATCGCCGACCACGTCTCGCCCCGCCAGGAGACGAACGGGACGAGGGCGATGAGGAGCGCCATGAGGATGGCGATGGGTGTGTGGGTGGTGTCGTAGAAGCTCGTCGCCACCTGGGATGCCTTGCCCCCGATGCGCGTGATGATCGGGGCCGACGTGCCGAGGAGGATGACGAGGCCCGAGGCGGAGAAGAGCGTCACGGAGAGGATGAAGAGGACGGAGCGCGACAGGAACGGCTCTTCCTTCTCCTTCCCCGTCGCCGGGTCGATCTCGTTGACGACCGGGATCTCACTCCAGCGGAAGGCGAGGAGCGCGAGGCCGCCGAAGAGGAACGTCACGATGATCGCGACGAGCCAGCCGGTGATGCCGAGGTCGACGAAGGAGTGGACCGAGAAGTCGGCCAGGACGCCCGAACGCGTGAGGAAGGTGCCGTACAGGATGCAGCAGAAGGCGAGGATCGCGAGGATGATGTTGATCTTCCGGTGCTTCTCGCGCGCCTTCTGCAGGTACATGCCGTGGACGAGCGCCGTCGTCGCGAGCCAGGGGACGAGGGACGTGTTCTCGACCGGGTCCCAGGCCCAGTAGCCGCCCCAGCCGAGGGTCTTGTAGGCCCAGTAGCCGCCCATCAGGATCGCCGTGCCGAGGCAGACGAACGTGAAGAGGGCCCACGGCATGGCGCGGATGACCCAGCCGTCCCACCGCTTCGTCCAGAGCGCCGCGATGGCGAAGGCGAAGGGGACCGAGAGCGAGGCGAAGCCCGCGAACATGACCGGCGGGTGAATGACCATCCACGGGTCCTGAAGGAGCGGGTTCAGGCCCTGCCCGTCGGGCGGCACCTCGGCGAGAAAACGGAATGGCGACTGCTTGACGAGGATGGCCACGATGCCCAGGAAAGAGAGGACGTAGACCGCCATGACGGGCGGCTCCTGCTCGCGGGCGGTGCGCAGGACGAAGAAGCCGATGATCGCGCCGAAGAAGAGCCACGTCAGGAACGACCCCTCCTGGCCGGCCCAGAAGGTGGAGAAGAGATAACGGAACGGAAGGTCCTTACCCGAGTACGACGTCACGTACGAGAGGCGGAAGTCGTGCACGAGGAGCCGGTACATCAGGAGCGCCGAGGCGAGGAGGATCGAGCCCGCGAAGGCGGTGTAGAGGCGCCGTCCGAGGGAGATCGCCGCGTCGTACGGCTCGCCCCCCGCCTTCTGGAGGGAAAGGGCGCGGGCGTAGGCCGCCATCGTCGCGAGGCCGGAGGCGAGGGCGAACCAGAGGGCGAGCGTTCCGGGGGCGTACCCGAGTCCGCCCATCAGGACTTCACCGAGACCTTGGCCCCGTAGTGCTTCTCCGTCTCCTCGCCCTGGTACTTGGACGGGCACTTCACGAGGAGCTTCTCCGCGTGGAAGCCGTCCTTCTGGTACTTCCCGATGGCGACGATCGAGACGGCCTCCTCGAAGTTCGCCGGCTTCACGTCGCGGTAGGCCACCGGGAGGACCTTCTTCGTCTCGAGGTCGACGAGGTTGAAGTGGAGCGTCTTGGAGACCGTGTCGTAGCGCGAGGAGCCCTTCTCGAGGCCGCCCATCACCTGGACGACGCGGACGGACTTCTCCGCCTCGGCGAACGTGACGTACGGCGTCATCGTCGACGAGAACGTCGTCAGGCCGAGGACGAGGAAGGCGAGGATGAGGGCGGCGCCGGCCCAGTAGGCTTTCTTCATGACGGGTCCTCCGGGGTCTGCCGCGACATCGCGGAGCGGACCTTGCGGTCGAGGTGGACGAGGTAGGCGAAGAGCCCCGCCCAGATGATGATGTTGACGGCGGCGACGTAGAACAGCGCGCCGTGCGAGACGGCGGCCGTCGGGGCGTCGGGGGTCATGCGGTGTGGCCTCCGTCCGCCCTCTCCTCGAGGCGCCGGACGAGCCGGGTCGCCTTGACGTCGAGGGCGTACATCCAGGCGAAGAGCGCGGTGAACGCGATCATCGAGGTGAAGAAGACGAGCTTGATGTCCGGCGACATCTCCACCTTCCCCCGGGCGTTGATGACCGTGTCGGGGTGGAGGGAGGCGTACATGCGCGGGACCGCGAACATGAGGAAGGGCACGGTGGCGAACGCGACGAGGGCGTACGCGGCCGAGAGGGTCGCGCGGCGCTCGGGCTCCTCGATCGCCTGCCTGAGGCCCAGGTAGGCCCCGTAGACGAGGAGGAGGAGGACGATCGACGTCTGCCTCGGGTCCCAGTTCCAGTAGGAGTTCCACATGACCTTGGCGAAGAGAGAGCCCGTGACCGTCGCCAGGACGCAGAAAAGGACCCCGAGGCGTGCGGCCGAGGCGGCTGCGTCGTCACGTTCGATCTTCCGCGTCTTCAGGTAGAGGGCCGAGTGCCACGCCGCCAGCAGGAAGGCCAGGGCCGAGATCCAGGCCGTCGGGACGTGGAAGAAGACGATGCGGGAAGACTCGCCAATGAAGCTCTCCGCGGGGTGCGCGTACAGGAAGGCTGCCCAGAGGATGACCGCCATTCCGACGCCCAGGACGACCTTGCCGACGGACCCGAGGACCTTCATCGGTGGCGATGATAGATGAGATGGGGTCCAATCAGGACCAAATGGGGTCCGAATGGGACTTGCACCCATCGAGCGCTGTATTCGGAGGCCGAACGGCCCGGACTACTCCCGCCAGACGGCGTCGAAGAGAAGGAACGAGGCCGTGATCATGATGCCGTCGAAGGCGAAGAGCAGGCGCACGGCGTCGAGCCCGGCGGCCAGCTCCGGCTCCGTCGCTGCGATGCGCGTCCCGGTGACGGCGGCGACGAGCGGGGGGAGCAGAAGGGGGGTCGCGAGAACCGCGAAGAGCGCGCCCTTGGCCGCCGTCTTGGCGACGATGGCGGCGATGAAGGTCGAGGCCGAGGCGAGACCGATCGCGCCGAAGGCCAGGATCGCCAGGAAGAGCCCCGGGGCGGCGATGCCGAACGACATCAGGGCGAGGAAAAGGGGGACGACGAGCGCCATCACGACTCCGAGGAGCGCGAGGTTCCCAAGGAGCTTCCCGAGGAAGACGGCCGCGGGGGGGGCCGAGAGGCGAAGGGCCGAGGCGGTCCCTGTCTCCTCCTCGTTCACGAAGGCCCTGGAGAGACCCGTCATCGCCGAGAAGAAGAGGACGATCCAGAGGAGGACCGAGTTGACGATGGGGCGGTCCTCGAGCGCGAGCCGCGTCGGGCCGACGGCGTAGCCGACGAGGATCAGGACCGAGAACGCGAAGAGGAGGAGGGCGTTGAGCGCAACACGCGTGCGCCACTCGGTCCGGAGGTCCTTCACGAAGACGGCCGCGGCCGCGCGGAGGATCACAGGTCCACCCTCTCGTCGGCGAGGGCGAGCTCGACGGGGTCGTTCGTGGCGAGGACGACGCTGCCACGGGCGCGCTGGGCCGCGACGATCTCCTCCACCGCCCGGTGGCCGGCCTCGTCGAGGTTCGAGCCGGGCTCGTCGAGGAAGAGGACGGCGGGGGATCCGAGGACCGCGTAGGCGAGCTTGACCCGCTGCCTCTGGCCCGTGGAAAGAAACCGGGTGCGGATCGTCCGGAGCCGTTTCGGGTCGAGTCCGACCTCGGCGATCCGGCGCTCGGCCTCCTCCCGAGGAATGGGGCGTCCGGCGACGCGGGCGAAGAACTCGAGGTTCTCGGCCGGCGTGAGCTCGGCGTAGAGGGCGAGGTCGGGGGCGCACCAGCCGATCGAGCCGTTCGCGTCGCGAACGGTGATCCTGCCGGCGGGGAGCGATTCGTCCTCGAGCCAGACGCTTCCGGAGGAGGGGCGGATCAGGCCTACGAGGGTCCTGACGAGCGTCGTCTTGCCGGAGCCGTTGGCACCGGCGATGCCGAGGACCCTCCCCGGAGACGTGGCGAAGGAAAGCGGCCCGAAGATCTTCCGGGGCCCGAAGGATCGGCAGAGCTTCTCCGCGACGAGGCGCACGGCGCCGGAGGATACAGGGAGGGCGCCCGGGGCGCGTGTCGGAGAGAATCCCCGGGTGCGCGGCCTGCTCCTCGGCTTTCCCCTCTTTCTCGTCATCGCCCTCTGGAGGTCCACGCTCCGGATCCGTCTCGTGGGGCGCGAGCACCGCGAGGCGATCGAACGCGCCGGGCGGCCCGTTCTCCACGCAATCTGGCACCAGAGGATGGTGGCCGGAATCCTCCGGTTCCCGTACCGGGGCGTCGTGACGATGGCTTCGCAGAGTCGCGACGGTGACGTGATCGCCGGGTTCCTCTACTGGTGGGGTTATCGCCCGGTTCGGGGATCGTCCTCGCGCGGCGGGAGCGAGGCGCTCGCAGGGATGGTCGAAGCGCTGCAGGGGACGACCCGCTGGGCGGCCCTGACGCCCGACGGGCCGCGCGGGCCGGCCCGCCGGTGCAAGACGGGGGTCCTGCGCCTCGCGGACGCCCTGGACGCCCCGATCATGCCCGTCGGGACCTCTTCGGCGAGACCGCGATTCCTCCAGTCGTGGGACCGCTACCTCCTCCCGATGCCCTTCTCGCGCTGTGCAGTCGTCTTCGGTGAGGCGCTGCGGCGGGCCGAAGGGGAGAGCGACGAGGCGTTCCTGTCGCGGGTCGACTCCGCGATCGACGCGATGACCGACGAGGCGGACCGGCTGTGCGGCGTCGCCGGCGCTCCACGCGAGCGCGCACCGCGCCCCCTGGCGGAGGCCGCATCGTGAGCAGGCTCCCGGTCACCTTCGGCGACGTGCGGGCCGCAGCTGCACGCATCGCCGGCCACGTCCACAGGACGCCGGTCCTCACGTCTCGAACGGCCGACGTCCTCACCGGCGCGAGGCTCTTCTTCAAGGCCGAGACGTTCCAGAGGGTCGGCGCCTTCAAGGCGCGCGGGGCCTTCTCCCGCTTGACGCTCCTGTCCGAAGCCGAGCGGCGCCGCGGCGTCGTCGCCTTCTCGTCGGGCAACCACGCGCAGGCCGTGGCCCTCGCGGCGCGGGACCTCGGCGTGCCCGCGACGATCGTCATGCCCGACGACGCCCCGGCCCTGAAGCTCGCCGCGACGCGCG
>CALBDV010000524.1 GCA_937927565.1 uncultured Holophagales bacterium | reverse complement strand
GACGCCAGCGACGCGCGAAGCGGCTCGTCGGCGCTTCGTTTCGATACGGCGAGCGGCTTCGACACCGGGCTCGTGTTCCCGAAGGCCGGCGCTGGCCAGACCCATTGGGACCTCTCTGACGTACGGACCGTAACAGCCTGGATCCGCGCCGAGCACGTCGAGTCGTTCCAGGGGAACTACCCCGTCCTCGTCCTCAGGAGTCCCTCGGGCCTCGTGCGATACGAGCCAGGTGATGTCCTCCTCAACACTCCCGGGTGGCGGTTCTACGAGATCCCGCTCGACGGGGCCTTCCCGTGGACGAGAACTCAGGAAGGCACACCCGACCTGGCGGACGTCACGGCGATCGAGATCCACGGTGACATCTGGGGCTCAGGCTTTCGTCTCTACGTGGACGGCGTCAGCGTGGGGAGACCCCTGCCGCTTCTGAGCCTGTCGTCGGCCTCTGCGCCCGAGGGCAGCACGGTCACGGCAACCGTCTTCCTCAGCGACGTGGCCCCCGCTGGCGGGCGGACGGTTCTCGTCTCATCCTCGGACCCCGCCATCGCCTCGGTACCCGCTTCCGTCGTCGTCCCGGCAGGACAAAGGAGCACGACGTTCGCCGTTACGGCCGGGTCCCTGACGTTGGGAACCCCCGTCACGATCGCCGTCGCGGACCGGGGCTTTTCGGTCCGGACGAGCCTGCGAGTCGATCCCATCGTCGACGTCACGAGCGTCTCACTCGGTGTCCCGAGCGTCCTCGGCGGAACGTCGGTCGCGGGGACCGTCACGATCGAAGCTCCCGCTGGGGCCGGCGGTGTCGCAGTTCTTCTCGTCTCCTCGAACCCGGAAGTGGCTTCCGTCCCGAGCGCCCTTCTCGTCCCCGAGGGGGCTGCGATCGCCCCGTTCACCGTCACGACCTTCGCCGTCGCCTCCAGTACGCCCGTCTCAATTTCGGCAGATGCCGGAGGAGTGCCCGCCACGGCGACCCTGACTGTGACCCCGCCGGTGGTTTCCACGTCGCCCCCGCTCGCAACCGATCTCGCGGAAGGAGACATCTCCGGGTGGCAGGGCCTCGCTGAACCACCCTACGCCGCGACCGTCAGCCTCGAGACGACGCGAATCAGAGTCGGTTCGTCCTCCTTGAAGTTCGTCACCGATAGCGGCTTCGACAGCGGCGTCCGCTACACCGTGCCCGGAGGGGCCCATTGGGACCTGCGGGGCGTGAGGTTCCTCACCTTCTGGTCCTACGGCGACAACACCGAGACCTACCAGGGTGCGCAGCCTGTCGTGATCCTCAGGGGGCCGGGTGGCTCCATCAGGCTCCAGCCCCCCGCCGTCCAGACCTTCAACGGCGAGTGGAGACTTCACTGGGTTCCCCTCGGTCAAGCGAGCGACTGGATCGTGACGACGGAAGGCACGCCCTCGCTCGGAGACATCTCTTCGTTCGAGATCCACCAGGACATCGAGGGCATGGGAATGACCGTCTTCTACGACGGCGTCGCCTTCGTCTCCGACATCCCCGAGGACCTGGCCGAGGGAACGGCCGCACTCTGGGGCACCTTCGCATCTGACAACCAGGCCTCCTCCGTCGTCGACGACGGCAGCGACGTGAGGAGCGGGGTGTTGGCGCTTCGTTTTGATACTGCGAGCGGCTTCGACACCGGCCTCGTCTTCCCGAAGGCCGGAGCTGGCCAGGCCCATTGGGACCTCTCCGACGTCAGGAGCGTGGTTCTCTGGATCCATCCCGTGAACTCCAATCCCGTCCAGTTCCAGGGGAATCAGCCCGTTCTCGTGCTTCGAAGCCCATCGGGTTCTGTCCGATACGAACCGGGTGACGTCCTGTTCAACACACCAGGATGGCGGTTCTACGAGATTCCGCTCGATGGGGCCTTCCCGTGGACCAGAACGCAGACCGGTACTCCCGATGCTTCGGACGTCACGGCGATCGAGCTCCACGGAGACACCTGGGGCGCAGGCTTCCGTCTCTACGTGGACGGCGTCAGCGTGGGACGGCCCCTGCCGCTGGTGAAGCTCCCTTTGACCTCCACTCCAGGGGGGAGCACGGTGACGGCCTCTGTATTCCTCAGCGACGCAGCCCCCGTCGGGGGACGCCCCGTTCTCGTCTCCAGCTCGGACTCCGGCCTCGCCTCGGTCCCCGCGTCCGTCCTCATTCCGGAGGGGGCGAGGACCGCGACGTTCCCCGTCACCACGGGTCTGGTAACGACAGCAACTCCCGTCTCGATCACCGTCACCGACCGCGGTTTCTCTGCATGGACGGAACTGCGAGTCGACCCCGTCGTCGATGTCACGAGCCTCACGCTCGGGTCCCCCAGTACCATCGGCGGCCTGTCCGTCGCCGGAACCGTCACTATCGGTGCGCCGGCGTGGTCCGGCGGAACGGCCGTGGCGCTCTCGTCGTCGAATCCGGGCGTGGCGTCCGTGCCGACGGTCGTCACGATCCCGGCGGGCGGGAGCACGGCCTCGTTCAGCGTCACGACGGGCGCGGTAGCCGCCGATACGACGGTCTCCATTTCGGCCAACGCCGGAGCCGCGACCGCCGCGGCGAGCCTGACCGTCGTTCCGGCGCCGCCGCCGGAGGTTGAAGGTCTTCGCCTGACTCCCCCGTGGGCGATTGCCGGCGGGAGCTCCCAGCTGCAGGTCTCCCTCATGCATCCGGCACCCCTTGGGGGGGCTGTCGTTCAGCTCGTAAGTGGCGAACCGTCCGTCGTTAGCGTTGCGCCAGCGGTCTCCGTTCCGGGTGGTGCGATCTCGGCCACTACCTCGGCAACTGTCGCATCCTCAGCGCTTCCGGGGACGGTCGTTCTGACCGGATCAGTCGGCGTATCGTCCCGAACGGCGGTTCTCTCGATCGTTCCTCCAGCAGAGCTTCTCACCTTCTGGTGCAGGTACTCCCCCGTACTCGCAGGTAGCTCGGTCTGGATGTCGGTGAGACTGACGTCGCCGGCTCCCTCGGGAGGAAGCACCATTAGTCTTGCTACGAGCGCGGAATCCGACCTACCGGTTCCCTCGAGCTTCTCCGTTCCGGAGGGTCAAGACACTGCGGATATCTGGCTACAAGTCCCAGCGAACGCGCACGACAACGTAGTAACCGTCACAGCGACTCAGGGGCAAGTCCAGAAGTCGACAACTGTCACTATCTACCAGCGTGCTCGCGTCGTGAGCCTGACCGCGTTGCCGGCGTTGGCACTCCCGGGGGACACGGTGGCCGTCCTGCTGACTCTGTCGGCACCCGCCCCAAGGAGCGGGTGGGCGATCCCGATCGAGAACTACGACTCAGGCATCGCGAGCGTGCCTTCAATGGTTACGGTTCCGGAGGGAGCAAGCAGTCTCGAGTTTTCAGTTTCGGTTCCTCAGACATCGAAAGGCGGCCGCGCGATCTTCGGGACGAGGGACCAGCAGGTATGGCGAAGCGCCTACTTTGACGTAGCCGCCCTGTATTCGGCCAGCCTTCTCAATGATGTGATCGGGCCCGATCAAGGCGCGCTCTTCCGTCTGGCACTCACGGCGGTCGTGCCGCCGGACCGGATAGTCACGGCGCAGCTCTCATCGTCTAACCCGTCGGTCGCGAATCTGCCGGCGACCGTGACCATCATCGGCGGTCAAAGAGGTGTCGACATCCCGATTTCGCCGATCAACGTTGGCGCCGACACAACCGTGGAGCTCGGCGTTACGGTCTTCGGTCTCGCCAAGTCCGCCGTGCTCACGCTGGAGCCTCTCAAAGTGAAGTCGGTCGCCTGCAACTACTGCGGCGAGGTCGAAGCGCGTGTCAACGCGACGGCCGATCTCGACCTCAACGGGCCCGCCCCTGCGGGCGGAGCGCTGGTCCGGCTCTCCTCCGGGCCAGGAATCCACCTCAAGAATCACCTGGAAGACTTTGGTTGGCACGAGCTCGACATCCTCGTGCCTCAGGGACGGAACTCGGCTTACTTCCTGGTTGAAGCCGCCTACGTCGATGCACCTACCCCCACCACAGTGACGGCGACCTATGGTCCGACCTCGAAGTCGATGACGATCACGGCGATTCCCGCCAGGCTGACTGGAGTACAGGGACCTGGCACAGCCATCGGCGGTGTCCGACTGCGTGCAGGCCTGAGCTTCGTCGGGGTAGCACCCTTCCCGGTTCCTGTTACCTTCGAAGCGTCCGACCCCCTTCTCGTCACGTTCTCCGACGGCGTCGATGAGGACTCCTACTTCCAGTGCGACGGGCCCTTCTGCGGTGGTTCTACGAGTTGGTCCTTCGAGATGACGACGGGTCAGGTGTCGCAGACGACGCCAGTGACGATTACGGCGCGGTACCGTGGGACAGAGAAGAGCTTCATCATGACGCTCGAGCCGATACCAGCCGGCAAAGTGGTCGGGCAGGTCGTCGTGCGCTCCAGGCCCGGTGGTGATCCTCACGGGCTGGCATCCGCAGAGGTTCGGGTCGTCGGTTCGAGCCTCGCAGTCTCTTCGGATGGCATCGGGACTTTCATCCTGGACATGCCCGCCGCGCCGTTCTCGATCAGCGCCGGCAAGCCGTGGGAGTGGATGAGGGAGGTCATTGGCCCGTTCGAGCCCTCCCCGTCGGGTCTCTTCGTGGGTGTTGTGGAGCTCTCGCCCGCAGCGAGGGTCGGCGTGGACGTGAAGGCGAGCCCTACCTACGATCCGGTGCCCGGAGCCACTGTGACGATGGTCGGCAACGGTGACCCGGCTACGACGAACGCAACTGGAAGTGCCACCCTCCTGGTCGAACCCGAAGTGCCGGGCTACATCCTCGCGACGAAGGAAGGCTTCGAGCCGGCGATGGTCGGGCCCACCATGGCCCTGCTGGGGAACGTTACCTACGCGAGCATCGTCCTCTACCCGTCGGTGGCACCTGCCTCTCTCGCCGTCGTTCCCTCAGCTTTCCGAGGAGGTAGCACCGTCTCCGGCCAGGTGGTGTTGTCTGCTCCCGCGCCCCGGTCCGGATCGAGGGTCGCTCTTTCGAGTACAGAACCCGGGGTACTGATCCTGCCCGCGGATGTGTTCGTGCCCTATGGCGCACTCTCCGCTTCATTCCAGGTTGGCTCCAACCATGTCTCGGAGGCGCGGACCGTCAGCGTTACGGCCACGAATGCGGGTGTGAGCCGGACAGTCCAGGTCAGTGTGGCTCCATTCGTTCTGACCGGGCTCTCTCTTAGCGCCTCGTCGGTGGTGTCCGGAGCAACAACGACAGGCACAGTCACGCTCGATGGGCCAGCACCGGCTGGAGGTGCTGAAATCTCCCTGGTGTCCTCCGACGCCGCTGTTGTGCAGGTGGCGCCGACCGTCCTCGTTCCTATGGGCGCGACGCAGGCGACCTTCGCCGTTGCGACCAGTCCCGTTTCCGTCACGAAGTCCGTCACCGTCACGGCGTCGGTCAGCGGCACCTCGAAGGCAGCGACGCTGGAAGTCCGTGTCGCGGCGCCTCTTCTCTCAGCCTTCGCTCTCGACCGCTCCAGCGTTCCTGTGGGTGACCCTGTCGTCGGAACTGTGACGCTCAGCCAGACCTCGCCGTTGGGCGGCACACTCGTCGTGCTCGGCTCGTCCCACCCGGCCGTCGCAGTGGTTCCCTCGACGCTCCTCGTGGAAGCTGGCGCCTTGGCAGGGACCTTCACCGTGGCCACGGGGTCCGTCAGTTCCCCGACCATCGTGACGATCACGGCAGCCCAGGGGAGCGTCTCCCTCCAGGCTACGCTTACCGTCAATCCCGCGCCGCCGCGTTTCGCGGCCATCGCGCCCGGGAAGGTCCTCGCGGGGCAGACTGGGCTCGTCGCATGGGGCTCCGGGTTCCGCGACAGCGACACGCTCGAGGTCGTCGGGCCCGTCTACGAGCCCGGGAACACTCAGAAAGCGCTTTGTGACCTCATCACGGCGAACTGTCCCGTTCAGTCGGTCGCACCTCTCGCGAATGGCTCGGGGACGACGTCGTCCTTCTCCGTCCCCTCCGGCCTCGCAACCGGCTTCTACTTCGTCCGGGCCCGAACCTCCGGCGGAGGCCTTTCTTCTAACGGCAAGTGGATCGAGGTTGCCGCGCCGGCATTCACCCGGCCCGTCGTCGTGGGTGATGGTCACCGCGTTGCCGAGCGGATCCTTTCCGGTCAGACGGTGACCGGCGAGTTGACTGAGGCTGGCGACCCCGACGGGAAGACCGGCGACTACAACGTCTACTACTTCGTCGGTACAGCCGGGACCCGAATCGACGTCACGATGGAGCGCGCCGACACCTCCCTCCCGTGGGAGCACCCCGACAGCCTCGATCCGGAGATCCGCGTCATCGCTCCCGACGGCTTCGTCTACGAGAACCTCGTCGCCTACGACAACCGCGAAAGCCTGGACCTCGACTCCTCGCTCCAGAACGCTCTCCTGCCGCAAACGGGCGTCTACATCATCGCGGCCAGCACCACCCGCGGTCACGGAGCCTACCGCCTGACCTTCCGGGCCGTCTCCGTCGCCTCGGCTGGCGTCGGCGAACGGGTCATCCCGACGAGCGGGGACTACGAGACTCTCCTCGTGGGAGCGACTTCCGAGTCGACCGCTCTCGTCCTCGACCCGCTCGGCCAGCCGCTTTCGGGAGCGGAGATCACCTGGAATGCCTCGCAGAGCGCTGGCGAAACCGGGACCGTCCAATTCGAGGCGGGCACTCTCTACGAAACCTCGGTCGACGGCTTCGCCCGGGCCATGGTCACTCACCTCACGCGCGGCAAGGTCTCCCTCGGCCCTGTTGTCGCCAACCCTGTCATCGCCAGCTGGATCGCCGTGGGCGAGGAGCCGGCCTTCCGTTCGGAGAGCGCTCCGCGCTACGCCCCGGCCGGCTACTGGCCTCTGCGCGTCGTCGATCTCGGACCAGGGTCCTCCATACACCTCTCTGGCCCGGCGCCGAAGGAGATCCGGACCCACAAGCCGAAGGCAAGGGCAGAGAGCTGGCTCGGAGCCGGGGAGAGCAAGGAAAGCAGGAACGGTTACGGCGGCCAGAGAACTCCCGGCGCAAGACCTTCGGCGCAGGCGTCCGATTCGTCCGCCAACGCAGCCGGCGCGTCCACCGACGCCTTTACGCGGATTGACGCTGCGACCGCCGAGCCGCTTCCGTCTCTGGTCGGGCCCTTGTCCCCTGTCGCCTGCGTCGCCCCCTTGGGCCGCACCACCAAGTATGCCGTCGACGCGACCGAGTTGCGACCCCCATACACCTTCACCCTCACTGACATGGTCACAACCCAGCCCGTCGGCGAGGACGGCATCAAGGACGCCCGGATCGAGTCCGTCCTCCACCTCCGGCTCGAGATCAAGGACGCCACCCAGCAGGCGCCCACCCACCCCGTCCTCGTCCGCTTCCGTGTCGGAGGCCCGCGTCACGGCGCCCTGATCCTCGACCCCGCGGGCCTTCCCACCGAGTGCTCCGAGGGCTCCTTCGTCTGGCACCCCGTCGACGAGCAGGGCGTTCCGATCCCCGGCCAGCTCAACGAGCTCTTCGACTACCGCCTCGGCACCCTCTCGCGCTACGTCGGAGTCGAGCCGGACCCGGACCACCCGGGTCAGGTCCGCCCGGTCTGGGGAACGGTCGAAGCGCTCGAGCTCCAGCTCGTCGTCGAAAGCCCCACGGGAGTCCCGCTCTTCAGCCGCATCGTCGAGGTCCACGCCAAACCGGGCAAGCCCCACCACTTCGTCCTCAACGGAACGGCCGAGCCGCCGCACACCTTCCGCATCTGGCCGGACTACCGCGTCTTCCCCAACGGAACGAAGCAGGGTGGCGGCACGAGGCTCATGGCGGGATTTTCACTCAGGCAGGCCTACTTCCTCGAAGACCGCTACGACAACAAACTCTGGGGCTACGGCGCGACCACCGTCACGCCGACGGACCCGAGGGTCCAGAGCACCTTCTCCAGTCAGGCCCAGACCGGCACGGAGTACATCGGCTACCGTCTCGACACGTCCTGGAACGACGACCCGGTGATGCCCGACGGGAACGTCTCCGTCACCCTCGGGGTCAACTACAACGATCCCGATCCGGCAATAGGAAGCGGGCAGGTCAGCCAGCAGATCACCTGCCTGTTCGAGAGGGGGATGATGAAGGCCGTGGTGAGACGGGCCTCGTACGACAGGGTCAAGCCCGATGGGACGATCGTCGCCGACGACGGGGCGTTCCCGATCACGGTCTCGCCGGCGGCAGGACCGGAAGCGTTGCCGACGACGGAAGCCAAGGACGGCAGACGCCTCGTCCTCCTGACGGTGAGCGGAAACAGCATCACAGGGGTCGAGCCGTCGCCGGAGCTCTACCCGAACGGGCACAGGACGTGGAAGCAGGTGGCCAACCCCGGTGGAGGCGGCACCTGGCACTGGGAGCAGGATCAGGTGCTCACGGGCCTGGATCCCTTCCACGAGACTGGGGAACAGGCGGTATTCCGGGTGACGCTCGTGGACAAGTACGGGAGGGTGGCCGAGGACGGGAGATTCGTGGTGCATCGGTGCCCGAGGTGGGATCACGACAGCCCGAACCCGCCGGACCAGGCGGGGCGGGAATGCACCTTGGGCCTCCTCGATAGCGGGAACGCCCGCGTGATCGAGCGGGTGGAGGTGAATCCCGGCAGCGAGACCATCGAGAACCGCCGCGGCTACATGGGAATCGAGGTCATCAAGGCGCCGACGAACCCGGGAACCTACTACGCGAAGCTGGAGGCCCTGGACGGCGCCCCGTGGCGACTGAGCCGGCAGAGCGATCTGTCCTTTGACGAGACCGGGGCGGGGCAGTTCCAGGGCGGGTTTGCTCTGTGTACGGTCGAGGGAGGGGAGTTCCTC
>CALBDV010000523.1 GCA_937927565.1 uncultured Holophagales bacterium | reverse complement strand
CAGGCCTACGACCGCTTCGGAACCGAGCAGAGCGACTTCACGGCGAGCCCCGAGGACACGCGCTGGCGCGAGCTGATCGCCGAAGCCGACGCCACGGGCCTCGGCGAGGCGAAGAAGGTCTTCACGAACGCCCGGAACACGGCCGACCGCCTGATGCGCTTCAACGGGATCGAGGCGGAAGCGCTCTACCACCCGCCTCCGCTCGCGGGCCGCTACCGCGACGACGGGCCCGGCCGGTTCGCGCTCGTGGTCGGGCGGCTCGACGCGTGGAAGAGGATGGACCTCGCCATCGAGGGAGCGGCGGCGGGCGGATTCCCGCTCGTCATCGCCGGGTCGGGACCCGACGAGGAGCGGCTCCGGAAGGTGGCGGCGCGCACGGGGGCGGACGTCGATTTCCGCGGCGCCGTCTCCGACGACGAGCTCCTCACGCTCTACGCGGGCTGCGGCGTCGTCCTCTTCACCCCGGCCGACGAGGACTACGGCTACATCGCGCTCGAGGCATTCCTTTCCGGGAAGCCGGTCGTCACCTGCACCGACTCCGGCGGACCGCTCGAGTTCGTCCTCGACGGCGAGACGGGGCGCGTCACCCCGCCCGTCGGCGCGGCCGTCGGCGCCGCGGCGGCGGAGCTCCTCGCCGCGCCGGCCGTGGCGCACGCGATGGGGGAGCGAGGGTTCGAGTCGATCCGCGGCCTGACGTGGGAGGCGGTCGTGTCGGCTCTCCTGCGTGCGGGCGGCCTCGCGTGACGACCGCGCCTCTCGGTTTCGTCAGCCCGCTTCCGCCCGTTCGTTCCGGAATTGCGGACTACTCGGCCGACCTGCTCGCCGCGCTGGGCGACGAGATCGAGCTCGTGACGTACCCGCCCGCCGAGGCCAGGCGGGCCTTCACCGCGGGGCACCAGGCCGTTCTTCTCCAGGTCGGAAACGACCCGCTCCACCTGCCGTCGCTGGAGGCGCTCCGCGAGAACGCCCGGCGCGTGCCGTCCCTCCTCGTCCTGCACGATTTCTCCCTGCACCACCTCTTCGCGGCGGGTTACCTCGACCAGGGGTGCGTCGAGGAGTACGCGCGGGAGCTGGAACGCTCCCACGGCGTCCAGGGGCGGAAGCTCGGCGACCGGGCGCGGGCGGGGGAGCGGGTCCCCGTCTGGGACCTCGCTCCATGGGGATGGCCGATGTCGCTCGGCGCCGTGGGCGACGCTTCCGCCGTAATCGTCCACTCCCGCCTCGTCCGCGGCGCGCTCCTGAGGGAGCGCCCCCGGGTGCCGTCCTTCGAGATCCCGCACCTCGTGGCTCCGGCTCCCGCACACGGGCGGGAAGAGGCTCGCCTCGGTCTCGGTCTTCCTCTCGACCGCGTCATCGCCGCGACGCTCGGCATCGTGACGCCCGCGAAGCGGATCGGAAGGCTCCTCGAAGGGCTGGCGCTCCTTCCGCCCGGGCGACGGCCCTTCGTCGTGGTGGGAGGGGCGGTCGCGGACGACGACCCGCTCGTCCAGGCCGTTCGGGATCGCGGTCTCGAAGAGGACGTCCGCTTCACCGGGTACCTCTCCGATCACGACTTCTGGCGTCTCGCGCGGGCCTCGGACGTCTCGGTGAACCTGCGTTTCCCCACCGTGGGCGAGACGTCCGGGGCCGTCTGCCGCCTTGCCGGTTGCGGCCTGCCGGTCGTCGTCAGCGACGTCGGCTGGTTCCGCGAGCTTCCGGGGAGCTTCGCGTCGAAGATCCCGATCGGCGAAGGGGAGCCGGAGGCGATCGCTCGGGAGCTCGACACCCTTGCTGCCGACGAGGTTCTCAGGAAAGCCCGGTCCGATGCGGCGAGGGCCTGGGGCGAGGCCCGGAACCCGGCGCGAATCGCACAGGCCTACGCGCGGGTCATTCAGGCTGTCGTCGACGGCCGGGCGCCGTCCCTGGCGCTCTTCGGGCGGCTGGCCAATGAACTGACCGCGCTCGGTGTCGGACGCGACGGGGCGCTCGGCGCCCGGGATCGAGTCCCCGACGGACTGCTCCTCAGCGAGATTGGAGAAAGAGAGGCGGGGGTTCTCCCGCCTTCGCTCACGCCGTTCGCCGAGGTTCCCCAAGCCTGAAAAGGGTCGCAGGGTCGTTCGGCAACCTGCCTGCGGCCAGGTCGGCCTGGAGCGAGCGGGCCATGTCCAGGAGGACCGCCGCGGGAATCCCGAAGAAGTCCTCCGGGGCGTGCCCGAGCTTCTCGATCCCGAGGCCGAGGAGCTTCTTCGCAGGGCCAGGCCTGCCCTTGCGGAGGTGTACGCCAGCGGCAGCGAGCTGGATCAGCCCCTGGAGCCGGCGCTTCTCGATTCCGGAAGTGCGCCTCCAGACCTGCTCCCAGTCCTCGTGGGCTTCGAAGAACCTGCCGTCGCACAGCTCGGCGAGCCCGTGCGCCAGGAGATCCCCGTCGGAAGGCAGTGGAGAGGTCAGGACTTCGGAAGCGCCTTGATGGTCTGCAGCATCTCGGCAGCGTCGACGTACCCGTCGATCCGCTTCACGACGCTTCCGGATCCGTCGACGAACAGGACCGTCGGATAGCCCTGGACGTCGTAACGCTGGGCGACCTTCTCGCCCTCCTTCTCCGCGTTGATCCGGATCGCGACGAGACCGCGGGCAGCCTCGGCCACCCTCGCGTCGCCGAAGACCTCACGGTCGAGCTTCTTGCACCAGCCGCACCAGTCCGTGTAGACGTCGACCAGCAGGATCCTCTTCTCGCTTCGGGCGCGGGCGAGTGCCTCGTCGAAGGTCCCCGAGGCGAAGGAAACGCCTGGTCCGGACGAGCGGCTCCCGTCCGCGTTTCCATCGGGGCGGGAGCAGGCCGCCATCGGCAGGAGCGAGATCAGGGCGGCGGCGAGAAGTCGGGTCGAGTGCATCTGTAGGTTCCCCATGGTCAGGATAGGCGAACGGTTCGAGGAGCCCGGGAATTCCCTTCCGGGGCGGAGGGCTCCGCAAGCAGCCCTCGCTCGCCGAGGCCCGCGGCGAACGAGCCGGCTCCCCGGACGACGAAACCCGGAATCCCCCGGGCGGCCGCCGCCGTTACGAGCTCCGGACGATCGTCGGCGTAGAGGCACTCGCCCGGCTCGCACCCTGCGGCTTCGAGGGCGGCGTCCCAGAACTCGCTCTCCGGCTTGACGGCACCGACGCGGAATGAAAGGACCAGGGCATCGAAGTGCTCGCCGGGATCGAAGAGCCGCAGGACCCCGTCCCAGTGGAGAACGTTCGTGTTCGACACCAGGACCCGCCGGACGCCGGGACGGACCCGAGCCAGGGCTGCGATGGCGTCCGGAAGCGGGTGAAAGATGTCCCGCCAGGCGCCGGTCCAGACGTCGTCGGGGAGGCGCGGAAGGCCCGCCCTCTCCTCGCACGCGCGAAAGAACTCCGGCGGAGAGAAACGCCCGCGGTCGAACGACGCTTCGAGGTCACCGAAGAGCACCGGACGGAGGCGGCCGGCCGATGTGCCGGTCGCCTCCGCGATGCGGTCGCACGTGACCTGGTGGTCGAAACCGACGAGGACCTTGCCGAGGTCTACGAGGAGCGTCCGCGTCACGGCCTCATGGCCTGGGCGGGAATCAGGTAGGGGTCTCCGGTCCGCTTGTCCGTCACCGTGGCGTAGCCGAGGATGCGCGCGCCGTTGTCGAGGTTGACGAACACGTTGAGCCGGTATGGGCCTCCCGTCGGGGGATTGAAGGAGGCGAACTCGCTTCCGAAGACGTCGTTGAGCTGGGTCAGGGAGAACGGCTTCACCGTGTAGACCCGGGTTCCGTAGATGATCCCCATCGCGTCTACGAGCTGGACGCCCGCTTCCAGTGTCGCGTCGCTGGGGTTCATGACGACGGCGTTCGTCCGGAGGTTGCCGTCGTTCGTCAGCCCCGTGATGTAGAGGTCACCGAAGACGGAGTCGTCGAAGCCGAGGGCGTTGCGGTACGGCTGGCCCGGGGAATACTGGCCGTAGGTCCCCTGCGTGCTCCCGGCCACGTTGTAGGTGTTGCTCGTGACCATCACCGGGTAGGTCGCGCGGA
>CALBDV010000522.1 GCA_937927565.1 uncultured Holophagales bacterium | reverse complement strand
CCCGGCCGGGCCACGTTTCGAGGAGCCGGGCCCGCTCGAGGAGGCCGTCTGCGAGGGCCTGCAGCGTTGAGGCGCGATCGTCGGACCCGTCGGACCCGTCGGATGAGGCGAGCGCGGCGAGCCGGGCGTTCTCCTGCGCCGCTTCGAACTCGATCTCGTAGACGGGCCTGTCGGGGCCCGCTCCGCAGTAGAGGCTCCAGCTCCCGGCCTCCTGCCGGAAGTCCTCCAGGAGCTCACCGGCCAGCCCTGACTCCAGCTCGCCCCGCGACAGGCCTTCGTAGCGGAGCCGGAAACGAGCGGAGCGTTCGAAACCGGGCCAGCCCGAATCCTCCTGGTACCCGTTGGTCCGAAGGGAGGGGACGTGGAAGAAACGCACCCACGAGAGGAACCGGTCGAACCAGCTCTCGAGGTAGTAGCGGAGGTGGATTCCGGGCTGGGCGAGCCGCCATTCGGCGGGGCCGAGGGAAGGGTCGTCGAAGAGCGTGTAGTGGAGGTCCGTCTGCACCTCGAAGAGAAGCCCGTCGAGGAGGGGACTTTCGGGGAGGACGAGGTGCACGAAGCCGGCGAGGTCCGCGCCGGCGTACAGGTCGCGAGGGTCGTAGACGCGCCACTGGAGGCCATGGAGGTTCGCGTTCGGAAGGCGCAGCAGCCAGCGCGTGCGGACCTCGCCGTCGTAGTCGGCCTCTCCCTGCAGAGGCACGAGGGCCCCCCCGCACTTTCGAAGAGCCTCGGCGGTGGACTCTCGGTCCTCGACCGAGGCACGCAGGGTCTCCTGCAGCTTCCGCGAGAGGAGAACGAGGGCCGTCCCCTCGACCGGCCCGTCGAACCGGAGGATGGTAGAGGGCTCGGCAGAGACCGTTGCGCTCGCCTCGGCGAAGGGCTCGAGCGCGGCGATCAGCTTCGCGCGATCGTTGCGGCTCGGGCAGCGTCCGTTCCAGGAAACGACGACTGAGGGCATGGAGAATCTCCTTTTGTCGGAAAGACACGGGGCTGGCGGCGGTGCCGTCGCCCGGTTAGTTGCTCGTCCTGTGATGGTTTATTGGTCTGTCTCGATTCCGCCCGACAAGGACTCCTGATGGGCAGAACTCTGCAATCCTGCTTGTTCTTCGCGAGCTGTCTCAGAATCAGTTGTCAAAGAGCGACGGTCGGACAGACACAGCTGTCGCAACGCTCACGGGGTCCGAGAACGTCTGGCAGGTGCAGGCCGTGCTCGCGGCACGCGGGAAGCTCGTGCCAGCCGACCAATGAGCGCGGTGCGACGACTCCTCCGTCGAACCGTTTCGTGAGCGTCGCGACCAGTGGAGACGACGACTGGGCGTTACCGCGAGATCGGGACCTCACGTCGCCAAGCGCGCCGAGGAGAACCTCAGCTGCGTCTGTGCCGCCGACGGAAAGATAGGACCTCGGAACAGGCTCCGCAAGGCTTTTCGGTCCGCACCGAACCGGTTTTCCCGTTCACGTGAACGCGGGCCATCTCGTCACGCGCGTTTGACCTCGAGATCGAATTCGCGACCGGCCCGGATTCGCCGTCGGATCGGCCGTCGGCCTCTATAGAATGGAAGACGTCGGGGGGACGCCGACTGGAAGTCCAGGGAAAGTGCGGCTTGGCCGCGCGAACGGGCGGTGATCGTTGAAGGAAAGCCGGCGGCGCCGGGCAACGTGGAGACACCCAGGGGGATGGCTGCTTCTCCGTCGAACGAGCGAAGACGAGTCCTCGCTGACGGCTCTCGGGCCGTTCGCAATCGATGAGCTTTGTGCCTGGGAAATGCGATTTCGACGAACCGATCCACGCGGAAGGGGGAGGTCATGAGCCATCCGTTGGCGATCAAGGCGGGAGATGGAGCGAAAGAACCCGGGTCGTTCACGAGGTTCGTCCTGCCGTTCGCCTACAACGCAGTGTTTCGCGGGACCGCGGGCCTGCCGAGAGACGGGGCCTTTCGGAACTCCGGAGCCGGCCAGCCTCCGGCCTGGCGGACAGCCGCGGGGCGCGAGCGCCGCCTCTACCTCACACCAGAGACCGGCGCAGTGCTACATGACCACGCTCTCTGGCTCGAGCTCGACGCGGAAGAGGTCGAGTTCGATTTCGTCGCACAGGTGGGACCGAAGCAGCCCTCTGGAGGGCGGGCAGGCCGGAGTTTCAAGCGGCTCCGACCCAAGCTTGTCCTCTTCGAGTGGGCCGGAGGGGCTTCGGCTGAAGGGGCACCAGCCGGAAAAGCGACCCGTTCCGCCGAAAAGGATCTGCTGAAGACCGGATTTCTCAT
>CALBDV010000521.1 GCA_937927565.1 uncultured Holophagales bacterium | reverse complement strand
CAACAGAACTCGTTGAGCAGACGCTACTTCGCGAAAGTCACTGTAGAAGACGAGTCCGACAGGTCCAGAGGGTCCACCACGTCCGAGAGGAATCCAGAACACCATCACTCGAGCCATCGGAATGACTTGAGGTCCCGGAAGAGCGCCTCCAGCGGAGTCAGTCGCAATATCAAGGACCAACTTGGTCCTTTTCAACCCTCAGTACCGCGATGCAAAGGGGCGGTTGACCCCTTCTCTGCGGGCGTCATCTGCGCCAGGTTGGCCGTGACAACCGGCCACGGCGTTGCCCGCCTAACGCTTGCTCTCGGACGCGGTGCGAATCCGATGGCTCGGGCCACTCGACCTACACGCACAACGAGATGAAGCATCCCGCTTCGCGACAGGGCTGCACCGAGCCGCCGTCCGACCCGACCGAGGGCGCACGTTATCCGCTTCCTCCCGTTAACAGAGGAAACAACGGCTATCAGAGCGTCCCGGGTGATCCAGCCATCCGGGCCGGCCATGGCGTCTCCCCGCGTCTCGAACCCCAGGAAACCAACCCTGACGACGCGATGAAAGAGGACGCGCCCCTCGCCGAGCCTTCGGAAGGCGACGATGTCCCCGACCCGGGGCTCCCCTTCCTTCAGCCGCCGGCAAACGAGTTCATCCCCGTCACGTATGAGGGGCATCATGCTTTGCCCTCGCGGAGCGATCGTGATCTCGATGCCACGCTCCAGCGAGGCATTCAGGAGCGCTATGAGCTCGTCGGCAGAGACGCGTCCGTTGGTCATTTGCAGGACGACTACGGTTCTGGGCGCCTTCGCGCCAATCCGGTCGAGCGCTCCTCCTGGCCTGTCGAGCCTCGCGACGCGGCCGCAAGGGACGCAAGGAGTGGTTCCCACAATGGTACCGACGGGTTCCACTCCATCCTGAAGGCCGGTCTGGCCGTGAGGAGTCTTCTGACTACGAGGAGGCTCCGCTGCCACGCGGGCGCCCATGGCGGTGTCAGGATCGAATGGACGACGGACCGAAAGGCCTCCTGACATCCAAGGCTCTCGAGGCTCAATGCACGACCTTTGCCGAGCGTCAGGATCGCTCGGAGAGGAAACCCTGAGCGAAGCGCCTCGCGATCGCCAAGCGTTCCCCAGAATCCGCTCGAGAAGACGAATGGCCCGTCCGCGACCCACCGGACGACCACGAGTTCATCGCTGAGGACGGGAAAGGGCGAGACCCCGGCCAGCGTCGACTTTCCCGCGCCGGAAGGACCGTGGAAGACGAGAGCTTCACCTCCATCGACCACGTTCGCGGCGGCGTGCAGGCTGACCCCCCCCTCAAAAGGAAGACGGAGAGAGAGGGCCGTCCGCAGTGCGATCCCGAGCGCCGCCCCGTCCGCACTTCGCCGGAAGACGAAACCTGAGAGCGCGCCCACGTCAAGCTCGATGTCGAACTCTTGATGTCTCACTCGAAGAAGGTGGCCGTCGGCGGTTATCTCGGCGGACTCACCCCTTATTGGCTTTCCCGAGTCCGAAGAGAGCGACTCCTCGACCAACCTGAGCGAGAAGGGAGGCGGTTGCCGTCCCGCGCCCTCCGCAGAGTGACGCCCGCCCCACTCGGACCTCGAGCGGAATGGGTCCAAGAACCGTCGCTCTTAGGACGAGAGAGTCGCCTCGGGACCGATCCGAAAGGGGAGGCCGGCCAATGACAAGGCCAGACCGTGGCTCACGGTGCCCGGTCTCCAGGCGACTCGCGATTCAACAGACCAGGGCGCCCGATTGGGTCTCCGGACACTTGAAACGCCAGCGCCGGACAGAAGGTGCCGGTCCCGATGCTCGAACCCAGAGTCACGACCTGGTCGTTCGCACGCACCGCGACTTTCGCGGCCTCTTTCCGCGAGGGCGCGGATCGCCAGAGCTCGGCGATAGACGCATCGCGAACGTTTCCCAGGGTCGTCTGCCGCCACTGGATGCAGGGATAGACGTTCCCTTCGGGGTCGACAGCAAGTGTCGAGCGGCCCAATGCGCAGTGCGGCTCTCCGAGCCTTCGCTTCCGATCTGAGGGAACCGGTCCGTCGGCACCCAGGATCCCCGTCACGCTCTCGGCTCCCTCGGGGGAAGCGGAAAGCGCCAACGGTGAAGGGTCGCCATTATCCTTTGGCGTAAGGCGAGGGTCGATCTGGTACGGCACGCCGAGGCGGCGAGCGAGGCCGACCATCCCCTCGATCTCCAACTCGTTGTGTCTCGTGAGCGGCGTCTTGAGCAGAAGGGGCACGTCCCGACTCTGAAGCCCGCGTACTGCCCGCAGAAGGGTGTCAAACGAACCGGCTCGTCCAGTCACCCTGTCGTGCGTCGGGGCGATTGCCCCATGGAGGCTCAGCTCCACGCCCGCGGGGTGAAGACCTGAGATCCTGGCCGCGGTGTCGGCATCGATCAGCGCACCGTTCGTGAAGATCCTGAGGGCGAAGAAGAGCGAGCGAGCCGCCTCGGCGATCGCGAAGAAGGCCGGGTGCGTCAAGGGCTCTCCTCCCGTCAGGGTCACGTGGAGCGTTCCCAGGCTTCGGAGGCCAACGAGAACGTCCCGCCACTCGTCCACCGAGAGGGGGGCCAGGTCGTGATGACGCGAATTGAAGCAGAAAACGCACCGCCAGTTGCAGGAATACGTCAGTTCGAGGAATGCGGACAGCGGCTGCTCACACCGATTGGCCCGGTCACGCAGGTCGGCGAGACGGCTCATTCCGGGGCACTACTCGATCACCAGGCCTCGGTGGCGCAATGTCGACAGAAAGCAACCGATGTGCGCGGAAGCCCGCTCAGGCGAGACCTCGAACTCGGCCGTCATCGCTTCGACCATCGCGTCGAAGTCCATGCCCTGGCTGACCCACTCGATGATTCGGCCGGCCGAAGCGTTCATGCCGAGCAACTTCGCCGCCTTCAGGTCCACGACCACGAAATCGTTCCCGAGGTTCTGCCAGGCGAGCGTAGCGGCGATCTTCACGGCGCTACCCTCTAGCTGCCCGAGACGGTCCCGCACATCGGGTCAGTGCCCCCGACCTTGGCGCAGCCGAGCTGAAAGGTCCTCGATTCCAGCTCCTCCTCCCACTCGATCCGGGGCTCCTCGTACGGGCGCCTCGCCTTCGTGTCTGGAATCTCCGTGTTGGTCGTCTCGGTGCTCCCTGGCGTCATCCCCTCTCCTGTCTACCGCTCGATCCAGAACTTGGCCTGGCATGCCCCCGGTCTGCTCTCGCCGTTTCTGCCAGACTCGATCATCGCCTCTACGCTCCAGTATCCGTAGAGAGACGCGGTGGCTATGGTTGTCCCGCCCACGGGAAACGGTGGCGACAGAATCGAAACGAACGCCCCCTGCGCCGTCCTGGCTTCCGTTGTCACCGATTCGCGAAGCGGAAACGGATACCCGTTGACGTGTCGAGTTCCAACCGTGGCTGCCGAAGCCGCGCTCGCGGCCACGGGCGCCTCGAGAGTCCCGTAGAGGTGTCCACGCGGTGTCCGGAACTTGAGCGTCAGGACCTCAGTGCCCTCGAATCTCGTCCCCGGGGGAAAGAGCACACTGAACTTCAGATCAGAGACGACACTTGCGCGGAAGGGCCCTCGGCTGGATGCCGAGCTAATCATGGGAACAGCCTGGACCTGAATAGAAACGCACGTCGGAGGCTGCTCGGAGGCCGGAGTCGGCAGGGCTTCGGATGCCGTCGATGCCGCCAGGAAGACCGAAGTCAGAATCGGGGATGCCTTCATGTCCTCATCCTTGTCACTCGCGCTTCGCCTACGGCCCGAGTGGAAGGGTTACCGCGAAGAGCCGTCCACCTTCGCTCCCCA
>CALBDV010000520.1 GCA_937927565.1 uncultured Holophagales bacterium | reverse complement strand
TGTTCGGCTCCAGCATCGGACGCTGGGAGTCGGCCACGAAGACGATGCCGTCGACCCCCTTGAGGACGAGCTTGCGGGTGGTGTTGTAGAAGACCTGCCCGGGAACGGTGTAGAGCTGCAGGCGGGTCTTGAAGCCGCCGATGACACCGACGTCGATCGGCAGGAGGTCGAAGAAGAGGGTCCGGTCGGTTTCGGTCTCGAGGGAGACCATCTCGCCCCGGGCGGTGGGGGCGGTGCGCCCGTAGATGACGTGGAGGTTGGTCGTCTTCCCGCACAGGCCAGGACCGTAATAAACGATCTTGGCGGCCATCTGCATGGTGGCGTAATTGAAGAAAACCATTCTCTAGGTCGTTGGCCGACCAAGCCTCCTCGTCAGTGAACGAAAGATTTTAGCATTCCGGCCCTCCCGGGCCGCGACCCGCAAGTCTCTGCTGCTCCCGGAGGAGGGCCTCGAGGAGGGCCGCCCGCGAGGCGTCCCAGGCGAGGATGGCCCGCCGGTGCCGTTCGAGTGTCGTTTCGTCGCCCCGGGCGACCGGGCCGGTCAGCGCGGCCTCGGGCCCGCGGCGGAGGGCTTCCTCGAGGGCCGACCGCAGGAGCGGTGCGAGGGCGTCGAGGGCGTCGCCGGGAGGGAGGCCGGCTCCGGTCAACGCGTCCCTCGAAGCCGCGACGAGTCCTGTCAGGCCGTTGGCGCCGATCGACGCCGCGAGGTGGTACAGCGCGCGATTGCGGGCCTCGATGGCCACGGGTCGGCCTCCGAGGGCGAGGGCCAGGCTCTCGGCTGCGGCCCGGCCCGCCTCCGAGCCATCGATGGCGAAGGTGGTTCCCTTGAATCGCTCCGCGTCGGCAGGCGAACCGGTGAAGGTCTGGAGGGGATGGCAGGAGCCTGTCGACAGCCCCTTCGCGTCGAGAGGGGCGAGGAGCTCGGCTCCGTGGGAGCCCGAGTGATGGAGAACGACGGTCCCTCGCGGGAGACCCGGGAACGCGTCGCAGAGGTCGGCGACGAGACCTTCGAGGGCGTCGTCGCGGACTGCGAGGAGGAGAACCGCCTCGGGGCCGGCCTGGAGGGCTGCCCGGAGGATCTCTTCGACGCGGGTCGCCCCGTCCCTTCCGGAAACGACGGCTGGCGGAGGTCCGGCGAGGCCGAGGGCGGAAGCCAAAGCCCTGCCGAGACGACCTTTCCCGACGATGACCGCGCGGGGTGGAATGGGCCTGACTGCTATCATCTCGCGTCGCCGGCGTGCAGGCCCGGGTCACCCGCGAGGGTGCGGGACTGCGTGGGCCTTGCGGGGCCTACGTTAGCGCAGGAGGAGGGATTTGACGGCATGATCGGCGCCTGGAGCCAGCTCGACCAGCGGTCGCGAGAAGTCCTCGCTTCCGTGGTCGGAGCCTACATCCTGAGCGCGGCACCCGTCTCGTCCCGCCTGCTGACGAAGAGCGGCGGCTTCTCCCTCTCCTCTGCATCCCTGCGGAACGCGATGGCCGAGCTCGAAGATCTCGGCTACCTCACGCACCCTCACGCCTCGGCGGGACGGGTCCCGACCGACCTCGGCTACCGGACCTACGTGAAGGAGCTGATGACGGCACGGCCTCCGGGCCTGGCGGAGAAAGCGAAGATCGCGAGCGGCCTCGGATCTGAGACCTTCGAGCTGGAGCGATTCCTCCACGCCACGTCGCGCGTCCTGTCCGAGCTGACCGGCGAGGTCGCGGTCGTCGCCGCACCCGACTCCGCCCACGTCGTCCTCCGGTCCGTTCACTTCACGCGTGTGGCCGAGAGGAAGGTGGTCGTCGTCACGGTCTCGGGGGAAGGGCTCGTCGGAAGCCGGCTGATCGAGACGAGGGAGGACTTCTCGTCCGACGCTCTCCAGGCTGCCTCCAACCGCCTCACCGCCGACTACGCGGGCCGGACGCTCCTCGAGATCCGGACCCGGCTCGTCGCAGCGCTCCAGGAAGAGAAGGTGCGGTTCGACGCGGAGATCGCCCGCGCCCTCGAGCTGGCGCGGCAGGCCTTCGTCGACGAGCGGACCGGGGGAGAGACGCTCGTCGTGGAGGGGGCCGGGACGATCCTCGAGAAGCCCGAGTTCCAGAACGACGTCGAGTCGCTCCGGCGAATGTACAGGGCGCTCGAGGAAGAAGCGCGTCTCGTCGACCTTCTCACCGACTGTCTCGCCAGCGGCAGCCAGCCGACCGTTCTCATCGGCTCGGATTCCGCGTTCACTGAAGAGACGCAGACGGCGGTCGTCGTGACGGCCTACAGGAGCGGTGACCGGATACTCGGGGCACTGGGAATCATCGGCCCGCGGCGAATGGAATATCCTCGCGTCGTCCCGCTCGTGGAGGAGCTCGGGCGCTACGTGACGATGCGCCTGTCGGAGGGTGTGTAATGGCCGAGAACGACGGACGCCCGGTCCCGCCGGAAGACGAAGTCATCAACCTGGACGGGGACGGCGGACCGGACGACGTCGCGAGCGCTCTCGAGGCAGCCGAGCGGGCGGTCACCGCGGTCGAGGAGCGTCACAGGACGGGCCCCCACGGTATCCGGCCGGTCTCCGTCGAGCCCCCCGCTGCCGGGTCGGAGGCGCTGCATCCGCCGGCCCCCGCGGGACGCCTGGAGGAGGAGCAGGAGCGTGCCCTTCTCGCCGAGGAGGAGACCGGGCGGCTCAGGGAGGCTCTCCTTCGCAAGGTGGCCGACTTCGAGAACCTCAAGAAACGCGCGGAGCGCGACCGGACCGACTACGTCAAGTTCGCGCTCACCGAGACGATGCGCGATCTCCTCGGCGTCGTCGACAACCTCGAACGGGCCCTCTCCCACGCTTCGGCGGCGGGCAGCGAGGACTTCCGGGCGGGGGTCGAGATGATCGCGCGCCAGCTGTCGGAGGTCCTCCGGAAATACGGCGTGACCGAGATCCCGGCGCTCGGAACGCCGTTCGATCCGCAGTTCCACGAGGCGGTGATGCGGGGAGAGTCGGCCGACGTTCCGCCCGGCACGGTCATCGAGGTCTTCCAGAAGGGCTACATCCTGAACGACAGGCTGCTCCGCCCCGCCATGGTCAAGGTGTCGGCGGTCCCGGCCGCTCCCGCCGACGAGGCGCGAGCGTGAGCCGGATGGGGAGGTAGAGAGTGGGAAAGGTCATCGGCATCGACCTCGGGACGACCAACTCGTGCGCGGCCGTCATCGAGCTCGGGGCGCCGCAGGTCATTCCGAACAGGGAAGGGGCTCGGACCACCCCCTCGATCGTCGCCTTCACCGAGGACGGGGAGAGGCTCGTCGGCCAGATCGCCAAGCGTCAGGCGATCACCAACCCGACGCAGACGATCTATGCGGTCAAGAGGCTCATCGGCCGGAAGTGGGACGACGCGGAGATCCGGCACGCCCGCGA
>CALBDV010000519.1 GCA_937927565.1 uncultured Holophagales bacterium | reverse complement strand
TCGAGAACCTGGCCGCGAAGGACGTCCACGAGCTGCTGCGGGCGTGGGAGCTCAAGCACCGTCATCGCGCCGCCGAGTGCGTCACGCAGCACACGCTCTTCCGCAAGGAGACCCGTTGGCCGGGCTACTATTACCGCGGCGACGCGATGAAGGTCGACGACGAGAACTGGCACGTGCTGACGGTGTCTCGCCGCGACCCGACGTCCGGCGAGTACACGATGGAGAAGGCGCCCTGCTACCACCTCGTGGCGGACGAGAAGTAGCGCCGATCGCCCGCGCACGCGAGTGAACATCATCGAGAAGACCGACGACGAGATCCTGGCGATGGCCAAGCCCCTGTGGCGCGACCTCGTCACGCACTCGAACGAGGGCAAGTACGGCGAGTTCTCGAGGAACTTCTCCAGTTCGCTCGCGCGCGCCATGGACCAGGTCGCGGCCGGCCACCAGTTCGCGCACAGCGAGCTGGCGCGCAACCTGTCCGGGGAGTTCGACGCGCTCGGCACCATCCGCCGCGGCGAGCACGTGACCGTGCTGTTCCGGCAGCGGAGCACCAGCAAGCCGGGCGAGTGGCTCGGCCGGCTGGTCCTGGGCTACGAGGACGGCAAGGTCAGGATCTTCGGTGCATCCATCTTCTGAACACGCCGTCGGGAGCTGACGTGAGCGAAGTCGTCCGGGCCGGCAAGTTCGTCGAGCTCACCTACAAGGTGACCGACCGGAGGACCGGCCACGTCCTCACCCGGGTCGAGTTTCCGCTGGGCTACGTCCACGGGCACAACGAGATCCTGGCCCCGGCGGTCCACGCGCGGCTCGAAGGCAAGGCCGCCGGCGAGATCATCGAGGTGACGATCGACGGCAACGACATCTTCGGCCCCCGGGACGAGTCGCTGGTGTTCTCCGATCGCATCGAGAACGTCCCCGAGGAGTACCGGCAGGTCGGGACCTCCATCCTGATGGAGAACGACCGGGGGCAGACCCGCAGCTTCCTCGTCACGCACATGGACGACGATACGCTGACGGTCGACGGCAACAACCCGCTGTGCGGCCGGGAGGTCGTCTTCGCGCTCGAGATACTGACCGTGCGCGACGCCACCGACGGCGAGACGCGAGCGGGCGGGGCGATTCCCAGGGGCGCCGACGTCGACCCGTCGCTCCTGAGACCGGTTTGAGCGGCAGCCCTCCACTTGCGAGAAAGGCAACCCATGAGCGACCACAAGCCTCCACCGACCAAGGTTCCCGACGGCGTCACGCCCTACGTGACGACGCGTCAGATGCCGCCGAACGAGAAGGGCTTCGTCGGCTTCGAGACCGTCTGGAAGCGGTTCCAGAAGGAAGTCGAGTACAAGACGCCGAAGAAGCCCTAGGCAAGCCCTGACCTGCACGAGTACGCGCTCTCCGCGCGCTCGTGCAGAGCTTCTCCGCGCGACGTGCCGAGGCCGGGACCGGGTCCGCCCCCTCTCGGCGGCCCCCGGCTTTTGTGCTTGAATAGCCCCCTCGAACCGGGGACAGCGCAATGGCCGATCGGCGGCTCCAGGTGTTCCATGCAGTCGCGAAGCATCTCTCGTTCACCAAAGCGGGCGAAGCGCTCTGCATGACGCAGCCGGCGGTGACGTTCCAGGTCCGTCAGCTGGAAGACCACTTCAACACCCGGCTGTTCGACCGCACCCACGGCCGCGTCGGCCTCACGCCCGCGGGAGAGGTCGCGTTCGCTTATGCCGAGAGGATCCTGGCGCTGACGGCGGAGTTCGATGCGCGCCTGAGGGACCTGGGCAACCAGGTCGCCGGACCGCTCCTGATCGGTGCGAGCACGACGATCGCGGACTTCCTCCTGCCGCAGATCCTCGGGGAATTCAAGGCGACCCATCCTGGCGTGGCGCCGAGCCTGTTCGTGGGCAACTCCGAGGCCGTCCAGCAGCGGCTGGCCGAGCGGGCGCTGGACATCGGATTCATCGAGGGCGATTCGACCATGCCCTCGCTGGCGGGCGAGCGGCTATGCAGCGACGAGCTGCAGGTCGTCTGCGCTCCGGGACACCCGCTGGCGCGGCGCAGGTCGGTGGCGGCCGGCGCCCTCGTCGAGCACGCCTATCTCTCGCGCGAACAGGGCTCCGGCACGCGCGAGGTGACCGACCATTACCTGACGAGGGCCGGGATCGAACCCGGAGTGCTCAACGTGATCATGGAGGCGAGCAGCCCGGAAGCCCTCAAGGGGCTCGTGGCGGCCGGCATGGGTTTCGCGATCATGTCGCACCTTTCCGTCCTGAAGGAAGTGCGGCTCGGCCTGCTCGTACGCATCCCGCTCTCGCCGCCGATCACGCGGCAACTGACGGCCGTCTATCCCCGGGAGCGCATCCAGTCGGGACTCGTGGGGGCCTTCGTCCAGTTCGCCAGGCGGCGGCTGGACGCACCTCCCGGCGAGGAGACGGACGGGAAGGAGCTCGGGTTCGGCGCGCGGAGCAGTGCCCCGCGAGCTTCACCTCCGCCTCGTCTCAGGCGTTGATCGTCGCGTAGTACTGCCGCAGGATCTCGAGGACTTCGGGCCGACTGAACTCCGCGGGA
>CALBDV010000518.1 GCA_937927565.1 uncultured Holophagales bacterium | reverse complement strand
GCGGCACGACGACGACGGACCTCCATGTGGAGATGGAGTTGAACCCGTCGTGGGAAACGACGACAACCGGCCTTCGCCCACGCTGCTCGGATCCCGACCGCGGCTCGAGTTCGGCCCAGTAGACCTCGCCTCTCCTCACTTCCGCTCCGTAGCCGCCTTCAGCTCGGCGGCGGCCGCCGCTTCGAGTTCGGGGTCCAGGTCGGCGTTCGTTCCCGCCATCTCGAGAGCGTAGGCGGCGATCTCGTCCCAGAGCCGGTTCGCCTTCTGGTCGTCGAGCCAGCCCTCGACGGCCTCTCGGACGAGTGTCGTCGCGGGAATTCCCCTCGCCTCCGACTCCTCGCGAAGGGCGTCGTACGTCTCCGGGGGGAGTGGCACGTGGAAGTTCTTCCGAGCCATCGTCGCCATGGCACGAGTATGCCATGGCCGCATGGCATAGCTTCCCGACACAAAGCGAGAGCCGACTGTCGAAACCGTTACTTCAACCCGCCGCCGCCGGAACAAGGCGGGGATGGAGTGTCGCCGGAATTGGAGTGTCGAGCTTCCAGACGATGCTGACCGGACGATCTCCTTCGTGGGACTCGTGGCGCGCCCTTCCAAGGAAGACGAACGGGACAGAGCGTCCTTCGGGGTCCTTCGGACGCTCGCGGACGAAAAGCCAGAAACCCCAGACCGAGCCGTCCTCAGCCGAGTAGCGCTTCATCGTCGCCGAACCTTCTCGCACGGAACTCTGGGTTTGCCAGTGGAATCGGCACGGCCCGAGTGCGTAGTCGTGGTACCGGGTCGACGGCCGGAACAGCCGGGATTCCTTCTCCACGGTCACGAAGAGCAGCTCGGCCTGCTGGTCGGGAAGCCGGAAGACTCCTTCGCGGCTCGGCGCCCGGCGTGCGAGCGTCGACGCCCCGACAGCGGCGAGGATCTCGTCGCGCTGGTACGCCCGGTGGAGCGTAAGAGCCCATCCGGGCGGGAGCACAGCCTTCGGGCTGACGCTCGGGACCCGCCCCCGAAGAACGCCGCAGAGTTCCCGGAGTTCGTCTCCGGTCGCCGACGCGGCGAGGCGGCGAACCAGATCCGGAAGAGAGGCCGGTGTGCCCTCCGGGAAGAGCCTCTGGGCGAGCATGACGAGGCGCCGGGAGTCGACCACGGTTTGTATGCTGGCCTCCTCCGGAGAGAGCCACGCCGCCTGTGCCCACAGGTTCAGGCGCTCCGGCTCGTCCACGTGCAGGATTCCCCCGAGACGACGCGGCAGGAGATCGTCTCCCGCGCCCTCCGGCGCCCCCTGCAAACCCGTCTCGCGCCGCAGCGCCGACCAGCTGCCGAGGGAAGACCGGTAGATGTCGTCGAGGTCCCGTCCCGTCTCCGAAAGGAACCGGGCGAGGGTGACCTCTCCTCCCGCGGCGGCGAGTTCCCTCGTTTCCCGAACGAGCGTCTCGCTCCGTCGATCGAGCGCCTGCCGCAGGTGCGCCAGGACCTGTTCACGGACGACCCTGTCGAGCTCGAGACTGCATCCCGCCGGAAGGAGCGGAAACCCCCGCTCGACCTCCTCGCGAAGAACGCCCCTCGGCAGGCCGGTCAGGGCCCGAAGGACCGACTCGAAGCGGAACTCCTTCCGGTGCTGGCCGACGAAGTCGAGGACGAGGGCGGACGTTTTCCCCTCCGCGAGGCGAAGCCCTCGCCCGAGCTGCTGCTGGAAAAGAAGCGCGCTCTCCGTCGGGCGGAGCAGGAGAAGCGTATCGACTTCGGGAAGGTCGACGCCCTCGTTGTAAAGATCGCAGGTGAAGAGGACGGCGACCTTTCCGGAGAGGAGGCGTTCTTTCGCGCCACGCCGGACTTCCGCAGTCGACCCTCCGTGGACGGCCAGCGCCGACACTCCCCACTCCGAGAACTTCCGCGCCATGAACTCTGCGTGCGACACGCCCACGCAGAAACCGAGGGCCCGCACCTTCCGCGCGTCTCCCGACTTTCTGTTCAATTCCTCCAGGACGAGCGCCGCGCGGGCATCGTCCCCCGTGTAGAGCTTCTCGAGGTCCGACTCCACGTACCGCCCTCGGGACCACCTCACCTCGTCCAGCTTCGTGTTGTCGCTGATCCCGAAGTAGTCGAACGGGGCGACGAGCTGCCGGTCGATCGCGTCCCAGAGCCTGATCTCCGCGCTCGGCAGGCCGCCGAACCGGCCGAGGACGTCCGCCAGGTCCGACCGTTCCGGTGTCGCCGTGAGGCCCAGGAGAATGTCGGGCTCGAGGGAGTCGAGTAGCCGACGGTACGTCGAGGCGGCGGCGTGGTGGAACTCGTCCACGACGACGACGTCCCACCGGGCTCCCCCGACGCGGGCGACGAGGTCCTGCCTGTCGAGGCTCTGGATCGTGGCGAAGAGGTGGTCGTGCGCCCCCGGGGAACGCCCGCCGCCGAGCCGTTCTCCGAACGAGTGGTCCCTGAGGACGGTCCGGTAAGCCCCCAGCGCCTGGTCGAGGATCTCGTCCCGGTGGGCGACGAAGAGAAGACTCGGGCGCAGTCCCCGCTCCCGACAGAGGCGCCGGTAATCGAAGGCGGCGACCATCGTCTTTCCCGTCCCGGTCGCCGCGACGACGAGATGCTGCCGCTTTCCGAGGAGGTCGCGCTCCGCCTGCAACTTTTCGAGGATCTCCTGCTGGAACGGGTAGGGGTTCACGTCGGGGAAGTAGGTTGGACCGCCCTCCTCGCGTCGCCCGCCGCGAGCCTGGGCGAGGGCGCTCTCGAGGCGCGCGAGCCCCTCCGCGTCCGCCGGGTTGACCTCCTCGAACTCCGGGTCGTCCCAGAGCGCGTCGAACGCAGCCCGGAACTCCTCTACGACCGCAAGGCTCTCCCGCTCCGAAGCCTTCAAGGTCCACTCGAGCCCCTCGCCGAGTGCGGGTGCGGAGAGATTCGCCGACCCGACGTAGACCGTAGAGAGGCCACCCGGGCGACGAAAGAGCCACGCCTTCGCATGCAGGCGCGTGCGTCGCCCGTCGAACGAGACGCGGACCTTCGCGCCCTCCATACCGGCGATCGCAATGAGCGCTTTCGCCTCGCTCGCCCCTGTGTACGTCGTGGCCAGGAGCCGAAAGCGACCCCGGCGGCGCAGCAGCTCCTCGACCGGTCGAAGAACCCTCTGCCAGCCCCGCCACGTGACGAAGCTGACGATGGCGTCGACCTCATCAGCGCTCTCCATCTCCGCCGCGATCTCGGCCCCGAGCCGCGGCTCGTCCCTTCCCGCGGTCAGGAGGAAGCTCCGGTCGAGTGGCGTCACCGGGCGCCGCAGAGGCCGCGGCCCGCTGCGAATGCCATGTACGAGGCGCAGAGGTGGAACGATCGTGTCCTCGCCCGCGTCCTCGTAGCCGGCGCGCTCACGAAGCCAGTCGAGAACAACGTTCGCGAACTTCTCGTCGGAGTGCCCGGAGTCCGGTTCGTCGTCCTCTTGGTCTGTCACCCTCGACGCGAGGGTTCGTCGGAGCGCGCCTGCCAGATGCCTCACGAGACTCTCTCGACGCTCCCCCGGGCCGACCTCCTCGATATCGACGGAGAGTCCGGTGGTCCGCGCCTCCGCGAGACTCCGTTCCAGGGCCTGGGTCAGGAGGTCGTCGAGGATCTGGTCGCGCCGCATTCGGGAGAGCCGCTTCTCAGATGCCTGCCGTCACGCAGCGACGCTCCGCCAATCTACCCCCGGGGAACCGCTGTGGCGTGGGCGCCTTCATGACAGCAACCAGGATAGCAGCGGGACTACAGCATTCGCGAGGAAGGGAGCTCTCCTTCTTCCCCGAGCTCGATACCCTCCGACGAATGGTGAGGCATCAATCACTTCCATCGGATGCGGCGGGCAAGTCTCTCCTCAACTTCGTCTTCGACACGCTGGTCCGGTCCGGGTGCGAGCTGCTCCACGTTGAGGGGAGAGATCGTGACGGCTTCCGTCTCTCTTTCGAGCACCCTCTGCTTCACCGCGCCGGGCTCTGCGGCTTCCTCTTCCCGTTACGGCCCTCCAGAGCGCGGCGGAGCGGTACCGGCACGACCGTTCGCCTTCCAGAGGCCTTCGACGGGGGCGCAAGCTTCCGGGACCCCTTCCGCCTCTTCACTTCAGTCCTCCTCGGCGTCGATCCGGTCCGTGGACTCTTCGTCGCCTTCGATCCCGCCCGCCACTTCCCGGAAGACGAGCCGCTTGGCGTCTCGATCAGCGCCGAGATGGTGAAAGGCACTCTGGAGACAGGCTGGCAAACGTGGCTCCGGGAGGGATGGGAGGAGAGGGACTTCGATTTCGCCGAGACGCTCGTCGGCTT
>CALBDV010000517.1 GCA_937927565.1 uncultured Holophagales bacterium | reverse complement strand
TTCTCCTTCGGCGCCCTATCACGTTTTCCCGCTCTCCGGCGAGTCCGGAGCCGCCCCGGACGGTCCGGAGGGAGCGCGCGACCCGGAAGGCGTCGGGGGGGACTCCCGGTTCGGGCGGCGCGTACGATATGGGAGTGCCTGCTTCGACGAAGAGGTTTCGGCTCCTGGCCTTCGCGGTGATCCTCCTGGCCCTGCCCCTCGCGGGCTGCCCGCTCGACCTTCCCTTCCCGCTCGGCGAGCCGGGATCCGGCTCGCTCGACCCCGCGCTGGAGGGGCGATGGGGCTGGGCCGATCCGAAGGACGGCGAGAGGGGCGAGTTCGACTTCCTCCCGTTCAACGAGGCGGAGTACGTCGTCTGCGGCCGGGAGAAGGGAACAGAGACCACTCTCCACTTCCGGGTCTTCACGACGCGGATCGGGCCGGCCGCTTTCCTGAACGTCTGCGAGCTGAAGGCGGAAGCCAGCCCCTCGTTCCTCTTCGCACGCTACGTCGTCAAGGGCGGCGAGCTCTCGCTCTGGATCGTCGACGACAAGGAGGTCCCGGCGGAGGCCCAGGGGGATCCGAAGGCGCTGACGAGGTTCCTCGCCTCGCACCCGGAGGTCCCCGCCGCGGACGGCCAGCCCCTCGTCCTGAAGAGGCTGCCAGCGGCGCGTGCCGGGAAATCCGCCTCCGGCGCGAGCAAGAGAGGCGACGCGCCCGTGACGGTCCGCGCGACGCAGGCGGGGAGATGAGGATCCCGGGAGCCGGACTGCGATTCTCATGGTGGGGCCTCTTGCTGGCTCTCGCCGCGTCGTGCGCCCCGGTCGCCCGGGCCGGACCGGGGGCGTGGACGAGCGGTGGGCCCTGGGGCGGAGAGATCCAGGCGCTTGCCGTCGACCCGTCGAACCCGGCCACGCTCTACGCGGGGACGTACTACGGCGGAATCTTCAAGTCGATCGACTCCGGAAGGAGTTGGAGCCGTGCGAGCGCTGGGTTGCCGGACTCGCTCCACGTCTCGAGCCTGGCCATCGACCCCGCCTCTCCCGGCACGCTCTACGCCGGAACGTTGAGAGCAGGAGTATTCCGATCGAGGGACGCGGGAGGAACCTGGGTTCCGGCCAGCGCCGGCTTGACGGATCTGCAGATCCAAGCCCTGGTCGTCGATCCGGTGACGCCGTCGACGCTCTACGTGGGCACGTTGGGCGGGGGAGTCTCCAGATCCGTGGACTCCGGCGAGACGTGGGCCCCTTCCAATGCGGGTCTGCAGGGTGCCTGGGTGATGGCTCTGTCGATCGGGCCCGGTCCTCCCGGCACCCTCTTCGCCGGAACCACAGGAGGGGTCTTCAAATCCACCGACGCCGGCGCCAGCTGGATCGCCTCCAGCACGGGCCTGACGGAGACCGGCCATTCTTTCGTCGAAGCCCTGGCCAGCGATTCCGGGACGCTCTACGCCGCGACGTCCTCCGACGGGGTCTACCGGTCGACCGACACCGGGGACTCCTGGACCCTCGCGAGCAACGGAATTCCCCACGATCCCTACTACCCGCAAGCGACAGCCCTGGCCGCCAGCCGCACCGTCCGCTCCACGGTCTTCTTCGCAGGGGGCTATGACGGAGATCTCTACCGCTCCACCGATTCCGGGGAATCCTGGGTCCCTGTCGGCACCGGGCTTCGCCGCGAGTCGATCGGCGCCCTGGCGCTCGATCCCGTCGCGCCGACCACTCTCTACGTGGGCATGAAGGCGGGCTCCGGCGTCTTCGTCTCGGACGACGCCGGGGCTTCCTGTTCCGCGAGCAGCGTGGGGTTGGCGGGCATGGTCGTCTACGCGCTCGCTTCCGATCCGGCAGTCCCGTACACGCTCTGGGCCGCGACGGACGGCGGCGTGTTCCGGTCTGTGGACTCCGGCTCCACGTGGTCTGCGAGGGATGCCGGCTTCTCGTTCAGCCGCTGGGTCCAGGAGCTGCACGTAGCGCCCGGTGTTCCGTCGACGCTGTTCGCGGTCTCGAACGAACGGGTCTACAGGTCCGAGGACGACGGCGCGAGCTGGGCGATTGCCAGCAGGGGCCTGCCACCCGAGAACTCGGAGGGCGCCCTGAGGTCCTTCCTGGCCGTCAGCCGCTCGGTCCCCGCCACGCTCTTCCTGGGGACGACGGACGGGGTCTACAAGTCGACGAACTCCGGCGAGACTTGGGCTCCGTCCTCCCCGAACCTGAGAGGCGTACACATCGCCGCGGTGACCGTCGATCCAGTGAACCCATCAACGGTGTACATGGCGTCGTACGGCGGGACGGGAGCCTTTCCACGGACGGTCTTCAGGTCCACGGATTCGGGCGAAGGCTGGGTCGCCCAGGGGGCGATGCCCGTCACGCCGACTGTCCTGCGTGTCGACCCGACGAACCCGTCGAATCTCTATGCCGGGTCGTACTCGGAAGGAGTCGTCAAGTCGACGGACTCGGGTGCGACGTGGGCTGCGGCCAGCTTCGGGCTGCCGAAAGGGCGCTGGGTCTACGCGCTCGTCGTGAATCCCGCGAACTCCGACGTCCTCTTCGCGGGAGTGGAGGCCGAAGGGGTCTTCCGGTCCGCGGACGGGGGCGCGACGTGGGCCTCCGTCGGCGACGGCCTTCCGCGGATGTCGGTCCAGGCGCTGGCCCTCGACCCCGCGGGCGAGACGACGCTCTACGCCGGACTGGCGGGAGGGAGCGTCTGGCAGGCGACGCCTCCGCCCGTCCTCGGCCCCACCTCGCTTCTCCTCCCTTCGAGCGCCCGGGTGGGTGGCGCGGGGGGAGCCTTCTACACGACCGATCTGACCGTCGCCAACCTCGGCACCACGTCGACCGCTTTCGTCCTGAAGTTCCTCGGGAACAACGCCGACGGGCGGGATGGGGCGGAGGTGAGCTTCCCGATCGCTGCCGGCGAGTCGATGGGATTTTCGGACGTACTCGATTCCGTCTTCGGCCGGAAGATCGACTACGGCGCCGTTCGCATCTCGTCTCCGTCTGGCTTCGTTCTCGCCCTCGCGCAGACCTCGACGTCGGGATTCGGAGGCACGTTCGGTCAGAGCGTCCCGCCCGCCCGGCCCGAGGATCTCGTCGCGGGCGCGGCGCCCCGCTCGATCCTCGCGGTGCGCGAGGACGCGTCGTTCCGCACGAACCTCTTCCTCGCGAACGCCACCGAGGCGCCGCTCGACGTCGACGTGACCTTCGTGGCGAGCGCCGGGGCGCTTCGCCCTTCCGCGTCCCGCCGCGTTCCCCTCCCGCCGCTCGGGATGACGCAGCTTTCCAGCGTCGTCCGCGAGCTCGGCGTGGCCGAGGACGTCGTGGGGGCGCGCCTCGTCCTCTCGACGCCGACCGCCGACGGGGCCTTCGCGGCCTACGCCTCGGTGATCGACAACGTGACGAACGACCCGCGGACGCTCCTGCCCGTCGGCCCGGTGGAGAGCGCCCACCCGCTCCCGGATACGTGGCTCCTGCCGTCCAGCGCGCGGGCCGAAGGAGCGGGAGGCGCCTTCTACACGACCGACCTGACGGTCGCGTGGGCCAGCGAGCTCGGCGCGCGCTTCACGCTGAAGTTACTCGGCCACGACGAGGACGGCCGCGGCGGTCCGGAGGCGACGTTCGACCTGGGCGCCGGAGCGTCGGTCACGTACGGCGACGTCCTCGGCTCGGTCTTCCAGAAGACGTCGGCCTGGGGCGCGATCCGCGTCGCCTCGCAATCCCCGATCGCCGGCTCAACGTTCATCGGCGTCCTCGGGCAGACTTCGACGCCGGGCTTTGGCGGCACGTTCGGTCAGAGCGTTCCGGCGGCCACGGCGGCGGAGCTGATCCGCCCGGGGAGCGAGCGGTCGATCCTGGCCGTCCGGGAGGACGCCTCCTTCCGGACGAACCTCTGCCTGGCGAACGCCACCGAGGCGGATCTCGACGTCGACGTCCGGCTCGTCTCGGCCGGGGGGAGCGTCCTCGCGACGAAGCGCTACCCGCTGCCACCCCTCGGGATGACGCAGGTCACGAACGTGGTCCGTGCCCTCGGCCTCGCGACGGACGTGACCGGCGCGCGGCTCGTCCTCTCGACCCCGACGGAGAACGGCGCGTTCGCGGCCTACGCTTCGGTCATCGACAACGTGACGAACGATCCCAGGACGTTGCTTCCGCGATAGCAAGGGAGTTGACGGCCGCGACGCCCGTGGGACCCTACAGGAGCCCCTGCCGTTCGGGTGCGAAGGTCTGCTACTCCTGAGTCGGTGCGGTCCGATACCCGTGGGCGACGACGGCCTGGGCGCCGAACAGGAACCAGCGATCGCCGCGTCG
>CALBDV010000516.1 GCA_937927565.1 uncultured Holophagales bacterium | reverse complement strand
GAGTGCGAGTAGGGGCGGACGACGTGGGCGTGGACGAGGGCCGGCCCCTTCCGCTCGCGGCAGTAGGCGAAGGCCCACTTCAGCGCGTCGTAGGAGGCGAGGAAGTCGCAGCCGTCCGTCTCGGCGAGGAAGAGCCCGGGGTAGCCGCGGACGACCTTCGAGATCGACCCGCCCGGCGTGTTCACCTCGACCGGGGTCGAGATGGCGAACTTGTTGTCCTCGACGAGGAAGAGGACCGGGAGCCTTCGGGTGGTGGCGGCGTTCAGCGCCTCCCAGAACTCCCCCTCGGAGGTCGACCCGTCACCGATCGTGACCACCGAGACCTCGTCCCGGCCGAAGCCTGACGTCGCGGCGAGGAATCCCCGCGATTCGGGCCGGGCGAGGAAGCGCCCCGCCTCGGCGACGCCGACGCCCGGCAGGCACTCCGAGCCGGTGGGCGAGGAGGTCGTGAAGATGTTCAGCCGCCGCGAACCCCAGTGGGAGGGCATCTGCCGCCCGGCCGAGGCCTGGCCCGCCTTCGCACCGACGGCCGTGAGGAGCATCTCCAGGGGCGTCACGCCGAGGCCCAGGCAGAGCGCCCGGTCGCGGTAGTAGGGGAAGAGCCAGTCGACCCCGGGCTTCATCAGGAGGGCGGCGGCGACCTGGACCGCCTCGTGCCCTGCGCCGCTGATCTGGAAGAAGATCCGGTTCTGCCTCTTGAGCTGGATCTCCCGGTCGTCGAGGCGACGGGAGGTGAGCGCAATCCGGTACGCCCGGACGAGGTCGTCCGGCGACAGGCCGTGGAACGGCGTCTGGGGCGGGGTCGAGACTTCGGTCGCCATCGGCATCCTCGGATCGGGAAGTGGGCGCAGGAGAGCCGCCCCGAACGGAAGGGGAGAGTAGCAGAGCGGCCCGGGGGCTCCGACCGTCGCCCGGGACGGTCAGGAGGCGACGGCGGAAAGGCCGAGCGCCCGGATGCGCCGGTAGAGCGTCGAGCGCGCGACCTGGAGCCGGTCGGCCGCGGCGCGCACGCTCCCGTTCGAGAGGTCGAGAGCCTGCTGGATGGCGGCCCTCTCGTGGTCCTCCATCGTGACGAGCCGGTGAGTGGTGTCGAGGTGAGGAGTCGCCCGCGGCGCCTGGGCGCCACCGGACGCCGGGTCGTCGGATCGGGGCGGGTAGGGGCGCGGCAGGTACCGCGGAACCCGGTCGGGAGAGAGGTCGGGGAAGTCGGCCGTCGTCAGGAACGGCCCGCGAGCCGAGACGACGGCGCGGAAGACGGTGTTCTGCAGCTCGCGCACGTTGCCCGGCCAGGTGTAGGCCTCGAGGGCGACGAGCGCCTCGGGGGTAACCCCCTCCACGGCGCGTCCCGTGCTCGCCCGGAAGACCCGGACGAAGTGGTGGACGAGGAGCGGGATGTCCTCGATCCGCTCCCGGAGCGGAGGAAGGCGGAGCGGGTAGACGACGACCCGGAAGTAGAGGTCCTCGCGGAAGCGCCCCTCCTGCACGGCGGCCGTCAGGTCACGCTGCGTCGCCGAGATGAGCCGGGCGTTGTACGGAACCGTCTCGCTCCCACCGACCCGCACGAGGGTCTTCTCCTGCAGGACGCGGAGGAGCCGGGCCTGCGTCGGATGGGCCATCTCCCCCAGCTCGTCGAGGAAGAGCGTCCCGCCGTCGGCCTGCTCGAGCTTTCCCCTGTGGCGGCCGGCGGCCCCGGTGAAGGCTCCCTTCTCGTGCCCGAAGAGCTCGCTCTCGATGAGCGTCTCCGGGATGGCCGCGCAGTTGATGTCGACGAAGGGCCCTTTCGCCCGTGGGCCGTTCTCGTGGAGCCACCGGGCGACGAGCTCCTTGCCCGTCCCCGTCTCCCCGAGGAGGCAGACGGCGATGTCGGTCTCGACGACCCGCTCCATCTCCGCGAAGAGGGCTTTCATCGCCGGGCTCTCTCCGACGAGCGTCCGGCCGAAGGCCTCCTGCCGCACGCGCTTCCGCAGGTCCCGGTTTTCGTCGAGGAGCGCACGGCGTTCCTCGGCGTGCTGGATGGCGGTGCGGAGCCTCTCGGGGGTCACCGGCTTGACGAGGAAGTCGTAGGCGCCGCCCTTCATCGCCCTCACGGCCGTCTCGACGTCCTCCATCGACGTCATGACGATGATCGGGACGAGGAGCCCGGCCTCCCGGGAGCGCTCGAGGAACTCGAGGCCGCTCTCCCCCTCGAGGAGGACGTCGAGCAGGAGAGCGACGGGTTCGGGGCCCTTCGAGAGCAGGGCGTCGGCCTCCTTCGTCGTGCGGGCCTCGAGGACCGACCAGCCGTCGAGCTCGAGCATTCGACGGACCACCGTCCGGGCGAAGGGCTCATCGTCGACGACGAGGATCTGGCCGCGATTTTCCGACATGAGGGAGTTCCGGAGTCTATTACGGCGGGGGCGCGGGCGGGTTGCCCGAAGGGGAAGAGGACCGGCCTAACGCGGCGTCGCCTCGGAGGGGCCGCCCCGCCCTTCGGCGGCGCTCCAGTCCGTGTGGGGCGCCCGGTTCCTCACGTACCAGTCGAGCACGAGCTCGCGGTAGCGCCGTTCACGCACCCCTTCGCGCTCGAAGAACGGGGTCAGCGCGGCGTTCAGCTCCCGGAGGCGGTAGAACGGCACCGTGGGGAAGTAGTGGTGCTCGAGGTGGTAGCTCGACCAGAGGTAGACGACCTCCCAGAAACGCGAGCGGGCCATTCGCGTGCCCCATTTCGCCGGCTCTCCCGGGACGACGTCGTAGTGCTGGCCGAGGCGGTTCAGCGTGAAGGCAGGGGGGAAGACGAGGAAGACCGGTACGGCCCAGAGCCAGACGAGCCGCTCCCAGCCACCCAGGAGGCCGATCCCGGACGCCACGCCGAGGTGAAGCGCCGTCGCGGCGACCCGCTCGAGCGCGATCGTCCGCCGAAGCGGCGCCGGGTAGGTGGCCGTCTCCTTCCGGGCCGCGCGGAAGTAGATGGGGAAGAGGGCGGGCGTGGCGTAGAGGAGCTTCAGCCAGCGCGAGTTCTTCTTCGGCGAAAGGTGCGCCCGTTTCGGATCGTCCCCTGCCGAGCCGAGCTCGGCGTGGTGGTCGAGGTGCCAGCGGGTGAACTGCGAGGGCGAGATCCCCGACGGAAGGGCGTAGAGAAGGCCGAGGAGGCGGTAGGCGAGCGGCCGTTCGGTGCGGAAGACCGCCCGGTGGACGACCTCGTGGAGGAGGATCGTCCCGTCGAAAACGCAGACGCCGAGGACGATCGCGGCCGGAATCCGGACCCAGAGGCTCTCCACCGTCCAGCCGGCGGCGAAGGCTCCTGCGAAGACGAGCGCCTGGCGGAGGACGACGGCGAAGTGGCGGACGGGGTCCTTCACGTGGAGCCTTTTCAGGGTCTCGTGCGGCACCGCGGCGGAGAGCCGCTGCTTCAGGTCGCCGATCGATCGGTGGTAGTGCCCGGCCTTCATCCTGCTGCCGACTTTACGACGGCGCGCACCGGGAGCGATTTCCGGCCGGGCCGCTTGATAAGATCCCGAATTCGGAATCCTTTATGAGTGAAAAGAAAAACTGGGGCTCGACCGTCCTCGGCTGGTTCGTCGTGAAGGAAGGGGGGGAGGAGTCCCTCGCCCCCGCGGATCCGGAAGCCCTCCCCGCGGAGGGGGATCCGGCCGTGCCCGCGCCGCCCGAGCCGCCGTCCGTCGCCTTCGTCACGGAGCCGCCGCGTGCCGTGGGCGGGCAGGTCGACTTCGACGGCGTCCTCGACGCGGCGGGGGTCGACGCCTCCGAACGGGACCTCTTCGCCAAGGCCCAGTCGCTCCTCGGCAGCCTCCCGCCGGGGACCGACCCGGCCGTGAGGAAGCAGATCGTCGAGGCCTCGCTGAAGGCCTTCGGGGTCCCGGTGGACAAGATCATCGAGGCGGGGGTCGAGTCGATCCAGGCGCTCGAGGCGTACCTCAGGAAGACGGCGTCCGACACGGCATCCACGGCCCGCGAGGTCCAGGCCCTCGTCGCCGACTACGAGCAGAAGATCGCCGAGGTCCGGCAGATCCTCGACCGGAAACTGCAGGAGCAGGCGTCCGTACAGACGAGCTGTAACTCGAAGAAGCTCGAGATCCAGAAGGTCCTCGAGTTCTTCGGGCAGGAGGAGGTGGCGCGGGTGGTGAAGGAATCCCCCCGGCTGATCGAGCCGGCGCCCGCGCCCGAGAGGAAGGACTGAAGAATGGCCAACGTCGGTTTCTTTTCACGGATCGGCAACCTCTGGAAGGGTTTCCTCTCGATCTGGATCTCGGACGTCGAGAAGGAGCACCCGGAGATCGCCTACG